>CAZBIG010000313.1:0-4024 GCA_964491865.1 uncultured Neomegalonema sp.
GCTGGTGGGCGGCCAGGTCGAGACCGACGCGGCGGTGCGCCTCGGCCGGGGCGCCGGCCCGTCCGACGCGCGCGGCAATGTCGATCTGGTGCGCGCCGCCCGCGCCGCCCGGCCCGAGGCGCGGCTGATCTGGCGGCCGCATCCGGACGTCTCGGCGGGCTATCGGCCCGGGCGGCTCGACGTCGCGACCGCGCGGCTGGCGGACATGGTCGCCGTCGACGGCTCGGCGGCGGCGCTGCTGGACGCCGCGGACGAGGTCTGGACCCTGAGCTCGCTGATGGGCTTCGAGGCGTTGCTGCGCGGCAAGCGGGTGGTCTGCCTCGGCTGGCCGTTCTACGCGGGGTGGGGGCTCACCGAGGACCGGGCGACCCCGCCGCCGGGGCTGGCGGCGCGCCGTTCGGCGCGGCCTGATCTCGAGGCGCTGCTTGGGGCGGCCTACCTCCGCTATCCGCGCTATCTCGATCCGCAGACCGGCCGCCCGACGACCGCCGAAGCGGTGCTCGCGCGGCTCGCCGAGCGCGATCCGGCTTGGGGCCGCCCTGCGGCGTCCTGGATCCGCGTCGGCGCGCGCCTGCGCCGCTGGGCGGCCGGGCTCTCGCGCCTCGGCTGACCGGCGGCGCCGTCGCGCCCCTTGGAGCGCGGGCGATCGCGCTATGTGGCGGGCGAAGGGTAATTTAGGAGGCCGCCGGATGAGCGTCTTGAGCTGGTTTCGCGGATTGTTGGCGCTGTCGATTTTGTGCGATCTGATCGCCTGGACCTGGCGCGACCTCGCCTACACGCGCGCGCT
Source organism: uncultured Neomegalonema sp. (assembly GCA_964491865.1). Taxonomy (GTDB): domain Bacteria; phylum Pseudomonadota; class Alphaproteobacteria; order Rhodobacterales; family Rhodobacteraceae; genus JBCBRF01. Next base: position 788 of record CAZBIG010000313.1, read on the forward strand.
CGAGCCGGCCCAGGCCAAGGGCGACACGGCCCTCGCCGTCACCGCGGCGGTTTTCCTGATCGGGGCCGTGCCGTTATGGCGGCGTTGGCGCTGGTCGGGGGCGTTCATGGTCGGGCTCACCGCTTTGGCGGTGGTCGGTCGACTGGCCTCGCCGGAGTTTCCGCCCTTCACCACCAACAACGCGATCATGCTGCTCGAAATCGTCGCCGCGACGGCGTGGGGCGCGATGCTGGCGATCGTCTATGCGCCGGGCACGCGATCGCTGTTCGATCGAGATCTGCTCGGGCGCCTCCGGCCGGCGGGGGCCGGCTGAGCGGCCTCAGGCCGCGCCGCGGTCGATCGGTTCCCATTCCGACAGCAGATCGGGTCCGACGGGTTCGGATCGGATCAGTCGCAGCCGCGGCGCGTCGGCCAACCGCTCGAGGCCGAGCGGGCCGACCGCGGGGCGCCCTTCGGCCCCGATCGCCGCCCCCGCCGCGACCCAGACCAGCCGGTCGACCAGGTTAGCTCGGAACAAAGCGGCCGCGATCCGGCCGCCGCCTTCGCACAACACCCGCGTGACGCCGCGGCCGGCCAGCTGCTCGAGCCCCGCGCGCAGATCGAGGCGCCCCTCGGGGTCGGCGGGGGTCTCGATCAGCTGGGCCCCCAGCTCCTCGAGCGCGCGGGCCCGCGCCGGGTCGGCGTCGGGGCGATGCAGCAGCCACAAAGGGCGCCCCGGCAGCGCGCGGGCCAGGGCCCCGTCGATCGGGGTCGAAAGACCGCCGTCGGCGACGACCGGCACGGGCGAGCGCTGCGCCAGCCCGGGCAGCCGCGCGTCGAGCCGCGGATTGTCGGCGCGCACCGTCCCGGCGCCGACCAGGATGGCGTCGTGCTGCGCGCGCAGCAGATGGGCGCGGGCTCGCGCGGGCGCCGCGGTGATCCACTGGCTTTCGCCCGTCGCCGTCGCGATCCGCCCGTCCAGCGTCGCGGCGAGTTTGAGGGTCACGAGCGGCCGCCCTTCGAGCACCCGCAGCGCGTGGCCGGCGTTCAGCGCCGCCGCCGCGTCGGCGCGCACGCCGACCGAGACCGCCAGGCCCGCGGCGCGCAGCCGATCGTGCCCGCGCCCCGACACCCGCGGGTCCGGGTCTTCGAGCGCCGACACCACCCGCGCCACCCCGGCGACCACCAGCGCGTCGGCGCAGGGCGGCGTCGCGCCCTGATGGGCGCAAGGCTCGAGCGTCACATAGGCGGTGGCCCCGCGGGCCGCCTCGCCCGCTTCGGCCAGCGCCGCCGCGTCGGCGGGGGGGCGGCCGCCGCGCTGGGTGACGGCGCGGGCGACGACGCGCCCGCCGCCCGCGTCGGGGCGGACCAGCACGCAGCCGACCGACGGGTTCGGCCACGTGCAGCCGAGACCGCGCGCCGCCAGCGCGAGCGCGGCGTCCATCCAGCGCGCGTCGATCTCGGGCGTGGGCGGCGGGGCGGCGTTCCGGTCCGCCTCAGGCGGCGTCGTCATCCGCTTCCTGAGCCCGTTTCAATTGGATGAAGTTCAAGAAGTCGTCGACATTGTCGAAATTCTTATAAACCGACGCATACCGAATGTACGCGACAGGGTCGGTGCGCTCGAGCGCGCGCATCACCTCGTCGCCGATCGTTTTGCTGTCGATGTCGGTGTCGCCGCCGGTTTCGAGCCGGCGCACGATCCCCGTGATCAGCTGGTCCAGCCGTTCGGGTTCGACATGCCGCCGGTTCATCGCCAGCCGGATCGAGCGGGCCAGCTTGTCCCGATCGAAATCCTCGCGACGCCCGTCGCTTTTGATCACCACCAGGTCCCGAAGTTGCACACGCTCGAAGGTCGTGAACCGACCTTGGCACGCCGGACAGAACCGACGGCGCCGAATGGCGGCGTTCTCCTCGGTCGGGCGCGAATCCCGAACCTGGGTCTCTTTGTTCCCGCAAAAAGGACAGCGCATTATTTTGGCCCTCAGCGCTCCCGTATCCGACATCTATAGCTCAGAACGAGCCATAGGGGAAGGTCGCAAGCTTGGGGCCAGATCTGGGAGCCCCCGGCGCGCCCGAACGCGGGTCGGGCCGGGATCGACCCGGCGGCGGCGCGGCCGTGGCCACAGCAGGGCCGCCGCGTGTTGAAAGCGGGGCGGGCCGCGGCCGAGCGGGGCGCCCCGCCACATTTGGGCGACAAACAGTAACGACCGATCGCCGCACCGACGCCACCAAACGCCCGCCCGGCATTGGGGGGCGCGGTCGATGCGGCGGGGCGCGCAGGCCGCCCGCGGCCTCAGCCGTAGATCGGGAACCGGCGGCAGAGCGCGATCGCCTCCTCGCGCACGGCCGCTTCGACCGCCGGGTCGCCGTCAGGCCCCTTGGCGGCCACGCCGTCGACCACGCGCCCGATCATCTCGCCGATCTGACGGAACTCGGCCGCGCCGAACCCGCGCGTGGTGCCGGCCGGCGAACCGAGCCGAACGCCCGAGGTCACCATCGGCGGCGCCGGATCGAACGGCACGCCGTTCTTGTTGCAGGTGATGTGCGCCCGCAGCAGCGCCTGTTCGGCGTCGGCGCCCGTGACCTTTTTCGGCCGGAGATCGACGAGCACCACATGGGTGTCGGTGCCGCCGGTCACGAGGTCGACGCCGCGCTTCATCAACGCCGCGCCCATCGCCTGCGCGTTGGCGATCACCTGGCGGACATAGGCCTTGTATTCGGGCCGGAGCGCCTCGCCGAACGCGACCGCCTTGGCCGCGATCACATGCATCAGCGGGCCGCCCTGGAGGCCCGGGAAGACGGCGGAGTTGAACTTTTTGCCGAGATCCTCGTCGTTCGACAGGATCATGCCGCCCCTCGGGCCGCGCAGCGTCTTATGCGTCGTGGTCGTGGCGACATGGGCGTGCTCGAGCGGGTTCGGATGCGCGCCCCCGGCGACGAGCCCGGAGAAATGCGCCATGTCGACATGAAGATAAGCGCCGACCATGTCCGCGATGTCGCGGAATTTCTTAGAATCGATCTGGCGCGGCACGGCCGAGCCGCCGGCGTAGATCAGCTTCGGCTTATGCTCCTTGGCGAGCGCCTCGATCTGATCGTAGTCGATGCGCTCGTCCTGGCGGCGCACGCCGTATTGCACCGCGTTGAACCACTTGCCCGAGAGGTTGGGCTTCGCGCCATGGGTGAGGTGCCCGCCCGAGGCGAGGTCCATGCCGAGGATGGTGTCGCCCGGCTTCAGAAGCGCCAACATCACCGCCTGGT
>CAZBIG010000314.1:0-3985 GCA_964491865.1 uncultured Neomegalonema sp.
CATCACCCGGTTGAGCGCGCCGTTCAGCAGCACCGCCGCCATGCCGACCGTCGCCTGGAACAGCGACAGCCGCAGCAACCGACCGAGCGGCAGATCCGTCGAGGCCGCGTCGGCGAAGGGCAGCAGCTTCGGCGGCAGACCCTTCCAGTCGATCGACACGGCGCTTTCCCCGGCGCGCGCGGCGGTGCGGCTGACGCCGAGGGCCGCGCGGAAGAAGGTCCGGCTGAGCCGCTTCGCCAGCGCGATCGGCAGGCTGTCGCGCGCCCGGCTCACGCTTGGCCTCCGGCGTCGCGGCGCGTCAGTTCGAGGGCGTGGCTCACATAGAAGCCCCGGGCGATCCGGGCTTCGCGCCCGGGCGACCAGGCGTCGAAGCGCGGATCGACGGCCAAGCGGCGGGTCAGAGCGCGGGGCGACGCCGGCGCGATCGCCGGCGCCCGGTCGCCGCGCGGAAAGGCGCGCCCGATCAGATGCATCGCGGTCAGCGCCGGCGTGCGCGGGGCCAGGGTGAACAGGATCGAGCCGCCGATCCGCGGCGCGAGGCGCGCGAGCGCGGCGCGGATGTCGGCGGCCGCATAGTGGATCAGGCTGTCCATCGCCACGGCGTGATCGAATCTGCCGAGATCGCGGTCGAGCATGTCGCCGGACAGGAACCGCAGCCGTCCCGACCGGATCAATTCGGCCGGCGCGCGCTCGGCGGCGACCGCCACGATCTGCGGCGCGACGTCGATCGCGACCACCTCGGCGCCGCGTTCCGCGGCCGCCACCGCCAACGCCCCGGCGCCGCAGCCGGCGTCGAGCAGGCGCGCGCCGGTCAGATCCTCGGGCAGCCAGGAGAGCAGGGTCGCGCGCATCGCCTCTCGGCCCTGGCGCACGGTCTCGCGCACGCGGCTGACCGGCGCGTCCGAGGTCAGCCGCGCCCAGGCGTCGAACGCGGTGCGGTCGAAATACTCGCGCAGCCGCGCCTTGGTCGCCTCATAGGTCGGTTGCGAACGGTCGGCGGCGGTCATCAGTCGAACCCCAGCAATTCGAAAATGTCGCGGTCTTTGAGCGGGGCCGGGCTCAGCGGCTCGGTGCCGGCCCACAACAGCGCGGCGAGGCGCAGATATTCTTGTTGCACCGCTGCGATTTCGGGTTCGTCGCCCGCCTCTTCGGCCATCTCGAACAGCGTGCGCTTCTTCAGGCGCGAGCGGCGGATGGCGTCGAGATCCGGCAAATGGGCGAGGCGCTTAAAGCCGGCGGTGTCGCAGTATTTGTCGATCTGGTCGGTGTCGCGCGATCGATTGGCGACGCAGCCCGCCAGGCGCACCCCGTAGTTCCGCGCCTTCGCCGCGACCGCCGCGACGATGCGGTTCATGGCGTAGATCGAGTCGAAATCGTTGGCCGCGACGATCACCGCCCGGTCGGCGTGCTGCAGCGGGGCGGCGAAACCGCCGCAGACCACGTCTCCGAGCACGTCGAAGATCACCACGTCGGTGTCCTCGAGCAGGTGATGCTCTTTCAGCAGCTTTACCGTTTGGCCGACCACATAACCGCCGCAGCCGGTGCCCGCGGGCGGTCCGCCCGCCTCGACGCAGAGCACGCCGTTATAGCCTTCGACCACGAAATCCTCGGGGCGCAGCTCTTCGCTGTGGAAGTCGACGTCCTGCAGCGCGTCGATCACCGTCGGGATCAGGCGCTGCGTGAGCGTGAAGGCGCTGTCGTGCTTCGGGTCGCAGCCGATCTGCAGCACCCGTTTGCCGAGCTTCGAAAAGGCGGCGGACAGGTTCGACGACGTGGTCGACTTGCCGATGCCGCCCTTGCCGTAGACCGAGAACACTTTGGCGCCCTCGATCTTCAGCGCGCGGTCGGCGTTCGGATCCATGCGGACCTGAACCGATCCGGGGCCGTCTTGCCGCAGGCTGGGGGCGCCGGGTTTGGTGTCGAGCGGGGCCATGGGGTCTCCGAGAGGTTCGGTGTGTCAGTGGACGGGCGCGCCGGGGATCACGCCTTCGAGGCGATCCTCCAGCTCTTCGCCCGCGGCGCGCAGGGCGGCGGCGGTGGCGTCGTCGGGGGTCCAGTAGTTGCGCTCTTGCGCCTCGATCAGGCGGTTGGCGACGTTGGCCGAGGCTTTGGGGTTCAGCTCGGCCAGCCGCGCGCGCATTTCCGGATCGAGCACGAAGGTCTCGGTGATGCGCTGATAGACCCACGGCTCGACCTGGCCGGTCGTGGCGGACCAGCCGAGCGTGTTGGTCACCTGGGCTTCGATGTTGCGCACGCCCTCATGCCCGTGGCGGAGCATGCTCTCATACCATTTGGGGTTCAGCGTTCGGGTGCGGGTCTCGAGCGCGACCTGTTCGGACAGGCTGCGCACCTTGCCGCCCGCCCCGCGGGTCTGGTCGCCGATATAGACGGCGGCTTCGGCCCCTCTGGCGCGGCGCACCGCCCGGCCGACCCCGCCGAGCGTGTCGAAGTAATGGTCGATGGTGGTGACGCCGAGTTCGACCGACTCGAGGTTCTGATAGGCCAAGTCGACGCCCGAGAGCACGCTTTCGAGCAATTCCGGCTGCGGGGCGGGGTCGCCGTGGCGGCCGTAGGCGAAGCATTTGCGCCGGGCGTAGGTCTCGGCGAGCTCGTCCTCCTCGTCCCAGGCGCCGCTGTCGATAAGCTGGTTGACGTTCGAGCCGTAGGCGCCGTCGGCGTTCGAGAACACGCGCAGCGCCGCGGTCTCGAGGTCGCAACCCACCCGGGCCTGGTGGGCGAGGGCGTGCGCGCGAACGTAGTTGGCCTCGGGCGGCTCGTCCGCGCTCGCGGCGAGCCAGGCGGCCTCGGCGAGCATCCGGGTCTGAAGCGGCAAGAGATCCCGGAAGATCCCCGAGAGCGTGCACATCACGTCGATGCGCGGCCGTCCGAGGGTGTCGAGCGGCGCGAGCTCGGCCCCGGCCAGCCGGCCGTAGCTGTCGAACCGGGGGCGCGCGCCCATTAGCGCCATGACCTGACCGATCGGCCCGCCTTCGGTCTTCAGATTGTCCGCGCCCCACAGCACCATCGCGACGGTCTTGGGCAGGGCGTCGGCCCCGGGCGCGGCGTCGGCGGCGTAGCGCGCCAGCAACCGCTCGGCCTGGGCGGCCCCGTCCCTCAGCGCGAACGCGCTCGGGATGCGGAACGGGTCGAAGCTGTGCAGATTGCGCCCGGTGGGCAGGATTTCGGGCGTCCGGATCAGATCGCCGCCGGGCGCGGGCTGCACGAAGCGGCCGTCGAGCGCCCGCATCAGCGCCGGGGTCTCGGCGTCTTCGGCCAGGCGCGCGGCGATGGTCGCCCAGCGCTCGAGGCCCGGGATGGTCTCGCCGTCGACCAGCCGCGCGAGTTCCGCCGGCTCGGGCGCGCGGGCGTCGGCCTGGTCCCGGTTCTCGGCCGCGGCTTCGGCCAGGACGGCCAAGGTGTCGAGGCGCGCGGCGCGCGCCGGGGGCGCGCCCACCACGTGCAGCCCGTCGGGGATCAGGGCGTGCTCGAGCTCGCGCAGCCGATCGGTCAACGCGTCGACGCGGGCCGCGTCGGCGCCGGCGGTCCAGAGCGGGGCCTCGGGCGCGAGGTCGAGCGCGGCGGCCTGCGACTGGATCAGCGCCGCCAGCTCGTCGGCGACGGCGCGCTCCTCGGGCGGCAGGCCGCGCCAGCGCTCGAGCGCGGCTTTCAGATCGACCAGTCCGCGGTAGAGGCCGGCCTGCGCGAGCGGCGGCGTCAGATAGCTGATCAGCGTCGCCCCGGCCCGGCGTTTGGCGATGCTCCCCTCGGACGGGTTGTTCGCGGCGTAGAGATAAAAATTCGGCAGATCGCCGATCAGCCGGTCGGGCCAGCAGTCGGGGCCGAGGCCGGACTGTTTGCCGGGCATGAACTCCAGGGCGCCGTGGGTGCCGAAATGCAGCACGCCATGGGCGCCGAAATCCTCGCGTAGCCAGCGGTAGAAGGCCGAGAAGGCGTGCGTGGGCGTAAAGCCCTTCTCGAACAGGAG
>CAZBIG010000315.1:0-3968 GCA_964491865.1 uncultured Neomegalonema sp.
CCCCCCCCCCCCCCCCCCCCCCCCCCCCCCCCCGCCCCCCCCCCCGGCCGGCCGCGCCCGGGTGGGTAGGGCTCGGGCCCACTAACGGGAAAGGCGCTTTCCCGTCGGAGCCGCCCTCGCCGGCTTCGGATCGCCGACGACGCCCTCGCGGTCAAGGACGGCCTGCGGCCGCCGCGCAGGCGCGGTTTCATCCTTGACCCCGAGAGCGTCGACGGCGCTACGGATCCTGCGACGGCGGCTCCGACGGGAAAGCGGCGCGGGGGCGGCCGGCCAGAGGGCCTGAACGCGGCGCTGGAACGCGGCGGCGGGGAACGAGACGCGGGGACTCGCGCCCCGGGACCAGCGCCCCGGGACCAGCGCGCCGGGAACGGCGGACCGGGAAGAGCGGGCCGGCAGAGCGCGAGGGCGGGCGAGACGGCGCGGGGACGGCGCGGGCGAGCGAGCGGACCGGACCGTGGGCCGGAGCGGACAGGCGAGCGGAGGACGGCGGATGAGCGGCGAGCGGTCGGCGTCGGAAGAGACGGCCGAAAAGCGGGCGGCGGCGGGCCCGACCGAACCGGGCGCGGAGGCGGCGGGCCAGGGCGAGACGCCGGCGGCGGGCCAGGGCGAGACGCCGGCTGCGGGCCAGGGCGAGACGCCCGCGGCGGCGTTGTCCGAGGCGGCCGCGGCGGCCGAACTCGCGCGGCTGGCCGAGGCGATCGCGGCGCATGACCGCGCCTATCACCGCGACGACGCGCCCACCGTCTCGGACGCCGAGTACGACCGTCTGAAGCGGCGCAACGCCGAAATCGAAGCGCGCTTTCCCGCGCTGAAGCGGCCCGACAGCCCGAGCGAGCGGGTCGGCGCCGCGCCCTCGGAAAAATTCGCGAAAGTGCGCCACCGGGTTCCGATGCTGTCGCTCGGCAACCTGTTCGAGGAGGCCGAGCTGGAGGATTTCGTCGCCGGCGTGCGGCGCTTCCTGTCGCTCGATCCGGCCGATCCCTTGGCCTTCACCGTCGAGCCGAAGATCGACGGGCTGTCGCTGTCGCTGCGCTATGAGGCGGGGCGTCTGGCTCAGGCGGCGACGCGCGGCGACGGGACCGAGGGCGAAGACGTCACCGAAAACGCCCGCACGATCGACGGCGTGCCCGAGCGGCTGCCCGAGGACGCGCCCGACCCGTTCGAAGTGCGGGGCGAGGTGTATATGCGCCGGGCCGATTTCGCGGCGCTGAACGCGCGCCAAGCCGCGCGCGCGGCGGCCGGCGACAAGAGCGCGAAGACCTTCGCCAACCCGCGCAACGCCGCGGCGGGCTCGCTGCGCCAGCTCGACCCGCGGGTGACCGCCAGCCGGCCGCTCGCCTTTTTCGCCTACGCCTGGGGCGCGGCGGCGCGGCTGCCCGCCGAGACCCATTCCGGGGTGCTCGAGGCGTTCGCCCGCTGGGGGTTCGCGGTGAACCCGTTGACCCGACGCTGCGAGACGGTCGCGGACATGGCGGCGCAGTACCGCGCCGTCGAGGCCGAGCGCGCGCGGCTGCCCTACGACATCGACGGGGTGGTCTATAAGGTCGACCGGCTCGACTGGCGCGAGCGCCTCGGGTTCCGCGCGCGCACGCCCCGCTGGGCGACGGCGCACAAATTTCCGGCCGAGCAGGCGAGCACCTGGCTCGAGGGGATCGAAATCCAGGTCGGCCGCACCGGCGCGTTGACCCCGGTGGCGCGGCTCAAGCCCGTGACGGTGGGCGGCGTGGTGGTCTCGAACGCGAGCCTGCACAACGAGGACTATATTCGCGGCTTCGCCCAAGACGGGACGCCGCTGCGCCCCCAACCCGACGGCGCGCCCGGGGATTTGCGCGTCGGCGACCGGGTGACCGTGCAGCGCGCCGGCGACGTGATCCCGCAGATCGTGGCGGTGGACGTCTCGGCCCGGGGCGCGGACAGCGCGCCGTTCGTTTTCCCCGAGCGCTGCCCCGACTGCGGGAGCCACGCCCCGCGCGAGCCCGGCGAGGCGGTGCGCCGGTGCGCCGGCGGGCTGATTTGTCCGGCCCAGGCGGTCGAGCGTCTGAAACATTTCGTCGGCCGCGGCGCGTTCGACATCGAAGGCCTCGGCGCGAAGCAGATCGAGGCGTTGTACAAGGACGGCTGGATCCGCGAACCGGCGGACGTCTTCACGCTGCCGGCGCGCTTCGGTTCGGGCGCGCTGCAGGCGCTCGAGAACCGCGAGGGTTGGGGCCGGAAGTCCGCCGAGAACCTGTTCGCGGCGATCGAGGCGCGGCGGCGGATCCCGCTCGATCGGCTGATCTACGGGCTCGGCGTCCGCCATGTGGGCGAGACCTCGGCGAAACTGCTTGCGCGGCGCTACGGCTCGTGGGCGGCGTTCGAAGCGGCGATGCGGCGGGCGGAGATCCCGCCGCCGAAACCGCCGCGGGCCGAGCGGGCGGCGGCCAAAGCGGCGCAGAAGGACGCGCCGGAGGACGCCGCGGCGCCGGGGCCCGAGGCGGCGGGATCCCCCGACCCGGCGGGATCGCCCGACCCGGTGGGATCCCCCGAGGCGCGCGCGGAAACGGCGCCGAGCGACGGGGCCGCGGCCTGGGCCGAGCTGATCGATATCGACGGGGTCGGCGCCACGCTGGCGGCGGCCGTGGTCGAATTCTTTCAGGAGCCGAAGAACCTCGAGAGCGTCGCGCGCCTGACCGCGGAGCTCGAGATCGAGGACGCGGCCGTCCCGGCCGCGAAGGCCGACAGCCCGGTCGCAGGCAAAACGGTGGTGTTCACCGGCAAGCTTTCGCGGCTGAGCCGCGCCGAGGCCAAAGCGCGCGCGGAAGCGCTCGGGGCGAAGGTGGCGGGTTCGGTGTCGGCCAAGACCGACATTCTGGTGGCGGGCGAGGCGGCGGGCTCAAAGCTTAAGAAAGCGGAAGAACTTGGCGTGCAAACTCTGAGCGAAGACGATTGGATCGCGCTGATCGGGGGGTGACGGGCGTTGGCGGCCCGGCCGACCCGAGGCGGAGGCGGGGTCCGTCAGGGAGTGACCATGCCGCTTGACGCCGTCCCCAGTTCGGCCGCGCGCAGCCGCGCCGCGCTCGCCGCTGAAATCGCGGCCCGCGCGCCCGAGGAGCGGCGTTCTTGCGCGGCGTGCCGGGCGCGCCGGGTTTGGGCGACGCGCGGGCTGGCCGCGCTCTGGACCCCGTTCCTTCTGGGCGCGCTCGGCGTGTCGGGGGTCGGCGCGGCGCTCGGCGTGGCGTGGGCCGCGGCCGAGCGGGGGCCGACGCCGAGCGCGCCGTTTTTCGCGGTCGAAGACTTCGCCGAGCGGGCGCTCGACGCGTTTCCGGACGCGGTGCGCGGCGCCGTGCGCGTGTCCTACGAGATGCGGTCGGACGGCGCGTTGGCGCCGGTGGAGCTGAGGCTGTTCCTGCCCGCCGAGCGGTTCGCCGCGGAGATCTTGCCGCGGCATGATCGCCAGGGCGCGCCCCTGGTGGGCGCGCTCGGGGCCGAGGACCTGCAGGCGCGGCTGGCCCGGTTGGCGCGCGCCGCGGTCGCGGGGCGGCCGCACGGCGCGGGCGGGATCGGGCCGGCGGTCTCGGATCGCGGATGCCCGCAGCACCGCGTCGGCCCGGCGCTCGACCGGGCGCGGCTCGGACTGGACGGAGAGGGGGCCGTGCGCGCCCTGCGGGTCGCCTTCGGTCGACCGTGCCGCTGAGCGCGGCGCCGCGGATCGCCGCAGCGGCGGCGAAACACGCGCCGCCGCCCTGATCCGGTCACGCCGCCGCCTTAAGCCGCTTTCCAGAGCGGTTGGGGACGAGGTGGAGGACGGCGTGCGACCGATCGGACGCGCCAGGATGGCGCATGAGGCGCCGGGGCGCGTGCACCCGATGATCGAGGCGGGGCGGCGGGATCTGCGGACGGGCCGGCTGTCGCGCCGCGCGTTCCTGCGCGCGGCCGTTTTGCTCGGCCTGTCGGTTCCGGCCGCCCGGCGGCTGGCGGGCGCGCCGGCC
>CAZBIG010000316.1:0-3959 GCA_964491865.1 uncultured Neomegalonema sp.
GTAACGCCCGGCCGCTTTCCGGCGTTCCCCGGGGGGGCGATGGGGGGGCGATCGGCGGGCGATCGGTGGCGATCCGGGGGCGATCGGGGACGCGGCGCGCCGGGCCGGGCCCCGACGACGCCTCAGCCCGCCGCCAAAAACCGGATCGCCGCATCGCGATCGGTCAGATGCAGCAGCATCTGGAGCGCTTTCCCGCGCTCGGTCTCGAAGTTCGGGTCGCGTGCGAGCTGCAGGCGCGCGTCGTCTTGGGCGATCGCCATCAAATCGGTTTGACGTTCGGGGTCGGCGATCCGGAACTCCGGCAGGCCCGACTGTTTCAGGCCGAGCAGATCGCCCGCGCCGCGCAGCCGCAGATCCTCCTCGGCCAGCCGCAACCCGTCCTCGCTTTCGCGCAGGATCGACAGCCGCGCCCGTCCGCTCTCGGTCAGCGGCCCCTGGTAGAGCAAAAAACAGTGCGAGGCTTGATCGCCCCGCCCCACCCGGCCGCGCAGCTGATGAAGCTGCGCCAGTCCGAAGCGCTCGGCGTGCTCGATGACCATCAGCGTCGCTTCAGGCACGTTGACCCCGACCTCGATCACCGTGGTCGCCACCAGCAGCTGCGCCGCGCCCGACACGAACCTCGCCATCGCCGCGTCCTTGTCCGCCGGCGACATGCGGCCGTGGACCAGCGCCACGCGATCGGCCCCCAGCGCCGCCGCCAGCGCCCGATAGCGCGCCTCGGCCGCGGCCAGATCCGACACCTCCGAATCCTCGACCAGCGGGCACACCCAATAGGCGCGCGCCCCCCGGTCGAGCGCGCGGCCGACGCCCGCGGCCATCTCCTCGAGCCGGTCGATCGAGACCAAACGCGTTTCGATCGGCTGTCGGCCGGGCGGCTTCTCGTCGAGGACGCTGACGTCCATGTCGCCGTATTGCGCCAGCGCGAGCGTCCGCGGGATCGGCGTCGCGGTCATGACCAGAACGTCGGCGGTTCCTTTCTCGGCCAAGGCCATACGCTGCGCGACGCCGAAGCGATGCTGCTCGTCGATCACCGCCAGCCGCAGATCCTTGAAGCCGATATCCTTTTGGAACAGGGCGTGGGTGCCGAGCAGGATGTCGATCGCCCCCGCCGCCAGGCGTTCCAGCTTGTCCTCGCGCGCCCGGCCCTTGTCGCGCCCGGTCAAGGTCTCGAACACCACGCCCGCGGGGCCCGCGATCTCCTCCAGGCCCGCGCGGTGCTGCCGCGCCAGGATTTCGGTCGGCGCCATCAGGGCCGCCTGGCCGCCCGCCTCGATCGCGATCAGCATCGCCATCAGCGCGACCAGCGTTTTGCCGGACCCGACATCGCCCTGCAGCAGCCGCATCATCCGCAGGTCCTGCCCCATGTCGCGCGCGATCTCGTCGATGGCGCGCGCCTGGGCGCCGGTCGGGCGATAGGGCAAGGCGGCGAGCACCCGATCCCGCAGACGCCCGTCTCCGACCGTGGGCGCGCCTTTGCCCCGCTGGGCCTGGGCCCGCGCCAGTCCAAGCGCCATCTGATGCGCCAGGAATTCGTCATAGGCCAGCCGCCGCCGAGCCGGGGCCGAGGGCTCGAGGTCGCGCGGGCTCTCGGGCGCGTGCAGCCGGCCGAGCGCCGCCTTCCACGCCGGCCAGCCCTCGCGCGCCGCCAGCGCCGGATCGATCCATTCGGGCAGATCGGGAACCGTGTCGAGCGCCGCGCCCAGCGTCTTCGACAGCACCCGCAACGACAGCCCCGCCGTGAGCGGATAGACCGGTTCGATCCGAGGCACGCTGTCGGCCTCGTCGAGCGGGACGACATGGTCGGGATGGGCCATTTGGAAGACGCCGTCGTAGAGCTCGATCTTGCCGCTGACCACGCGTCGCTGACCGGACGGCAGCAGGCGCCGCAGATAATCCCCGTCGCCGCGAAAGAACACGAGCAGGAAGTCGAGCTCCGCGTCGCGCACCTCGATCTTGTAGGGACGGCCCGAGCTGCGCGGTTGCGCGTGATGTTGCCCGACCTCGACCTCGACCGTGACGACCGCGCCCTCGGGCGCGCCGGCGAGGCTGGCGCGCGGGGTCCGGTCGACCAGGCTGTGCGGCGGGGTCAGCAGCAGGTCCTTCACCCGAGATCCGGCGACCTTTTCGAACAGCTTCAGGTTTTTCGGGCCGACGCCGGGCAGCGTGGTCAGCTCGGCGAACAGGGGGAAGAGCAGATCAGGGCGCATGGCGGGCACGCTAGCAGAGACCGGCCCTGCAGGCGCGCAAACTCGCGCACGGGAGCCCGGGGAGGGGGCCGGGGTGGGTGCCGGCGAGGGGGCCGGCGCGCGGGCCGGGGTGGCGCGCTTCGGCGCGGCGCCTGACGGCGCGGATCAGCCCTCGCGCCAGACCCCGTTGAACTGGTGATACCCGGTCGGATGCGCGCTCAATCCGCGCACATAGTCGGCGGCGATCATCGCGCGCGGGCGCCAGCACGGCTGCGCCATCACCGCGTCGCTCTGCAGGATCCGCTGGACGTCGGCCATGGCGTCTCGACGGGCCGCCAGATCGAGCAGCGCTTCGGCCCGCGCCAGCGCCGCGTCGAAGGCCGGGTTGGCGTAGCGCGTCTCGTTCCACGGCGCGCCCGAGCGGTAACCGAGCGACAAGGCCATCGTCCCAAGCGGCCGGTGGCTCCATTCGGTCAGACCGAAGGGCCGGTCGCGCCAGGTCGCGGCGTACTCTTCCGCGCTGATCCGGTTCACGGTGATCCGAACGCCCGCCGGGGCGGCCTGCTCGCGCAGCAACTCGCAGCAGCGGGTCTGCCAGGGCCCCGAAGTGTCGCCCACGTCGAGCGTCAGATCGACGCCGTCCGGCCAACCGGCCTCGGCCAACAATCGGCGCGCCGCGTCGATCCGCGCGACCGGGCGCTCGAGCGGGAAGTATTCGGGATGGATCGGCGCCACATGGTGATGTTCCCCCGGCCGGCCCCGGTCGTCGAACAACATGCGCGGAAAGGTCTGCGGGTCGCAGCAGAACTGCACCGCCCGGCGCACGCGCAGATCGTCGAAGGGCGCGAGATCGGTGCGCATCCGGATGCAGGGCGCCTGCGCCGTATCGACCGCGTGCAGCCGCCAGCGCGCGTCGTCCGACACCGCGTCGGCCGCGCTCGGATCCACGGCGTCGATCAAATCGACGGCGCCCGCCGCGATCGCCTCGAGCCCGGACGCGTCGCCCGGCTCGACATGGACGTATCGGATCTCGTCGACCCAGCCCGGGCCCACATGACCGAGCTCGTCGCCCCAGTACCGCCAGCCGTCGGCCCTGACCTTCTTCAACACGGCCCGGTCGCCCGGCGCGCTCTCGACCAGGCGGTACGGACCGGTGCCGTTCGGCGCCGCCAGCAGATCGCCGTCGAAGCCCCGATGCACCAAGGCGGTGGGATAGTTGTAGAGGCTCTCCGGCATCGACAGCTTAGGCGCGGAGAGGTGGAAGCGAACCGTGAACCGGTCCACCACCTCGAGCGCCCCGTCGAGCGCCCCGTCGAGCGCCCGGGGGGCGCCGTCCGGCCCGATCTCGACCAGGCCCGAGAACAGGCCGAGGTTGGACGAGCCCGTCTCCGGATCAAGCCAGCGCGCGACATTGAAGGCGACGTCTGCGGCCTCGAACGGATCGCCGGAGTGCCAAAGCGCGTCTTCGCGCAGAAAGAAGGTCCAGGTCTTCAGATCGTCCGACGCCGCCCAGGCCCGCGCCAGCATCGGGCGGGTCAGGTTGTCGGGCCCGGTGATGGTCAGATGCTCGTTCTGGTGCCGGATCTGGTTCGAGGTCTCGGGCCAGGCGAGCGTCGCCGGATCCGTCACCCCGCGCACGGGCGCGGCGCAGCGGAGCGCGCCCCCCGGCCGCGGCCCGGGCCCGGCGTCGGTCTCCGCGCGGGCCGGCGCGCCCGCCAACCGCCGGGCGGCCGGAACCGACAGGCCGAGCAAAACGGCCGCGCGCAGGAACGC
>CAZBIG010000317.1:0-3952 GCA_964491865.1 uncultured Neomegalonema sp.
GGGCCGGAGCGGGGCGACCGGCTGACGGCGACCGCCCCGCTCGCCGGCCCCGCTCGCCGCCCCTGTTCAGCAGCGCCGCTTACTGGCCCCGCTGGACGCGCAGCTCGGCCATGCGCTCGTCGATCCGCCGCATCTCTTCGGGGCTGCGATAGGCCCGGTACTGCGAGCAGGTCTCGATCGCGGTCACAAGATGGTAGGAGAAGAGGTCGATCCGCGCCATGTCGACGCCCGAGGCGGCGAACGCGGACTCGATATCCGACTGCAGCCGCGCGCCGACCGTCTTGGCCGACCGCGCCGCCGCGATCGCCTCGATCAACGCGAGATACGCCGTGGTCTCGGCCGCGCTGTCGCGCGCCGGCAGATTCGCAACCACGCAGGCGCAGCTGAGATGCGGGTCGATCTTGCGCTTGGTCAGTTCGGGATACGCCGCGTGGCTTTCTTTTAACGTGACCTCATTGTCCTCGAAACTGTCGCGGCAGGCGTCCACCATCGCCGCCTCGGCCGGGTCGACGCCGAACCGCGCCAGATTCTCCGCTTCCTTCGCCTGCTGGGCGAAGTAGCCGTAGACGCTCAGCCCGATCACCACGACCAAACCGATCGCCGCTTTCACAGTAGCACGAAACATTCGAGACCCTTTCCTTTCCCAAGCCTCGGGGCGACCCGACGGACGCGCCGGGGCGGGCGCACGCCAAAGACGCCGCGGGAAAAATCTCGCACCCGCCTCAAGAAAAGGTCTCGAAACGTCTTTAACGCCTGGAAAAATCCGGCGCCTGCGCGCCGCGCGCTGTTTTGCTCTTGGGCCGAACCGGCTATCGGGCGGCGCATGCCGACGCCCCGCCTGCCCATCGACGACGCGTTGCCCGAGCTGCTCGCCCGGCTGAGCGAGCGCCCGGCCGCGGTGCTGCAAGCGCCCCCGGGCGCGGGCAAGACCACGAAGGTCCCGCTCGCGCTGCTCGAGGCCGACTGGGCCGACGGCGCCCGGATCGTCATGCTCGAGCCGCGCCGCGTCGCGGCGCGCGCCGCCGCCGCCCGGATGGCCGACCTGCTGGGCGAGACCGTCGGCCGCACGGTCGGGTACCGGATCCGCGACGAAGCCCGGGTCGGCCCCGCCACCCGCATCGAAGTGGTGACCGAAGGCGTCCTCACCCGCCGTCTGCAGACCGATCCGGCGCTTTCAGGCGTCGCCTGCGTGATCTTCGACGAGTTCCACGAACGCTCGATCCACGCCGATCTCGGCCTCGCGCTCTGTCTCGAGGTGCAGGCGCTGCGCGGCGATCTGCGGCTGCTCGTGATGTCGGCCACGCTCGACGGCGCGGGCGTGGCGGCGCTGCTCGGCGGCGCGCCGATCGTCACCTCCGAGGGCCGCAGCCATCCGGTCGAGACCCGCTGGCTCGACGCGCCGCTGCGGGCGGGGTCCGGCGCCGGCCGGCCGGCGGGGGGCGCTCCGCGTCTCGAGCAGGCCGCGGCCGAGAAAACCGCCGCGGCGCTCGAGGCGAGCCCCGGCGACGCGCTGGTGTTCCTGCCGGGCGCGCGCGAGATCCGCGGCGCCGTGAGCGCGCTCGAGCGCCGGGTCCCGTCCTCGGTCGACGTGCTGCCGCTGTACGGCGAGCTGCCCTTCGCCGCGCAACAGGCGGCCCTGGCCCCGCCGGCGTCCGGCCGCCGCAAGATCGTGGTCGCCTCGGCCATCGCCGAGACCTCGCTGACCATCGACGGGGTCCGCATCGTGGTCGACGCCGGCCGCGCCCGGCGCGCGCGCTTCGACCCCGCCTCGGGCATGGGCCGCCTGGTCACCGAACGCGTCTCCCGCGCCGCCGCCGACCAGCGCCGGGGCCGGGCCGGACGCACCGCGCCGGGCGTCTGCTGGCGGCTTTGGACCCGCGCCGAGGAGGGCGGCTTCGCGGCGTACGACCCGCCCGAGATCCTCGAGGCCGATCTCGCGCCCTTGGCGCTCGACCTCGCCGCTTGGGGCGCGCGCCCCGGCGAGCTCGCCTTTCTCGACCCGCCGCCCGAGGCCGCCTACGCCCAAGCCGTGGCGCTGCTGCAGGCGCTCGGCGCGCTCGACGCGGCGGGGCGGATCACCGCGCACGGCCGCGCGCTGGCGCGGGCGCCGCTGCATCCTCGGCTGGCGCATATGGTCTTGACCGCGGGCGGGGGGCTGACCGCCCGCCGTCTCGCCGCGCTGCTCGAAGACCGCGACCCGTTGCGGGGGCTTGGCGAGACCGACGTCGCGAAGCGCCTGGCCGCGGCGGCCGACCCGCGCGCCTGGCCCGCCCAGCGCGGCGCGCTCGAGCGGATCGCCGCCGCCGCCGACCGGCTGGCCAAACGGCTGCCGGCCGCGCCCGCGACGCTGGACGGGCTCGAGCGCGATCCGGGCGCCCTGCTCGCCCTCGCCTATCCCGACCGGATCGGCGCCCGGCGCAAGGGGGCCGCGCCGCGCTATCTGCTGTCGGGCGGCAAGGGCGCCGCGCTGCCCGACGGCGCCGCGCTGTCCGCCGCGCCGTTCCTGGTCGCCGCCGCGCTCGACGGCGACGCGCGCGAGGCCGGCGTGCGTCTCGCCGCGCCGGTCGCCAAAAGCGCGCTCGAGACGCTGTTCGCCGGTCGCCTGGTCTGGGAGGAGACCGTCGCCTGGTCGAAGCGCGACCGCGCGGTCTCGGCTCGGCGCCGCCGCCTGCTGGGCGCCGCGCCGCTCGAGGACGTCGCGTGGAAAGACGCGCCCGAAGACCGCCTCGCCGCCGCCCTCGCCGCCGGGCTGCGGCCGCTCGCCCTCTCCGCCCTGCCCTGCACGCCCGCGGCCGAGCGCTTCCGGGCCCGCGTCGCCCGCGCCCGGACCCACGGGGCGGAGACCTCCCTGCCCGATCTGTCGGACGCGGCGCTGCTGGCGGATCTCGACGCCTGGCTGACCCCGCATCTGGCCGGCCGGCGCAGCGCGGCCGATCTCGCGGGCCTCGACCTCGCCGCGATCCTGGCGGGCCGGCTCGACTACGCCGCCGCCCAGGCGCTCGACCGGCTGGTTCCGGCGCATTTCACCGCCCCCACGGGCACGCGCGCGCCGATCGACTTTTCGGGCCCGCAGCCTCGCGTCGCGATCCGGCTGCAAGAGCTGTTCGGCCTGACCGCGCATCCGCGCGTCGCCGGAGAGCCCCTGCTCCTCGACCTGCTGTCGCCCGCCGCCCGGCCGATCCAGACCACCGCCGACCTGCCGGGGTTTTGGGCGGGGTCCTATGCGGAGGTGCGCAAAGACATGCGCGCCCGCTATCCCAAACACCCCTGGCCGGAAAACCCCGCCCAGGCCGAACCGACCCGCCGCGCCAAGCCGCGCAAAGGGTGACCGCCGGAACGACGACCGGCGAAAACTGTCGCAGCGATCGCGACGGGGCTGGATCGGCGTGAGGGATCCGGCGATCTCTGACGAGGTCGGAGACAGCGGCGGGGGCGCGACATGGCGAAGGACGAGACGGCGGCGGCGCCCGAGGCGGACGCGCCGCTCGACGCCGAGGCCTGGCGCGCGCGGCTGATGGCGCTGAACCCCTGGGCCGCGGGGCTGCCGATCCCGGGCGTCGAGAATTGGGACGACTTAGACCCCGACTTCGTCGCCGCCCGAAAAACCGCCTGTTGGGACCGTCTGCACGCCGGGACGGGCGCCTGGAACGCCTGGGCCGACGGCATGCGGGCGCTGCAGGCCGAGCTGAAGGCGGCGGCCCTCTGGGACGCGACGCGTTCCTTCCGCGCGCGCGGCGATGCGCGCATCAGCCACGCGCGCGGGCGGAACGCGCTCAGCGCGCTTTGGGTTGCGCTGGCCGAAGCGGATTTCGACGCCGCCGATTTCGACGCCGACATCAACATGCGCGACGCCCAATTCCCCGCCGACGCGTTTTTCCTCGCGGCGACGTTCCCGGGGGACGCGCGGTTCGACGGGGCGACGTTCTCGGGGAACGCGTTTTTCCTCGAGGCG
>CAZBIG010000318.1:0-3947 GCA_964491865.1 uncultured Neomegalonema sp.
TAGAGAGATCATTTTGAGATTTCGAAAAATCTTGGATCCGGATGCGGCGTTCGGCCATCGCGGCCCTGGTCGGCGGTCCAGCTGAGAACAAGTCGCAATTGCATTGATTTTCTGAGAATGGGTCGCATATTCACCAACGCAGCGGGCCGAAAGGCCGCGGATCCGGAGCGAGGAGATCAAAGGGTGTTGAACAGGCGGTCGGTGTTGGCGGGCGGCGGCGCCGTCGCGGCGGGCTTCGGTCTCGCGCCGCGGGCGGCGCGCGCCGAGCAGCCTCTGGGCGTGGTCGCGACGACGGGCATGATCGCGGACGCCGCCGCGGTGATCGGGGGCGACGCGGTGTCGGTCCGCGCGCTCATGGGCCCCGGCGTCGACCCGCACGCGTATCGCCAGACCCGCACGGACATCGTCGCGTTGACCCAGGCCGATCTGGTGCTGTGGCACGGCCTGTTTCTCGAGGCGCAGATGGAGGATTTTCTGCGCCAACTGGCGCGGCGCCGGCCGGTCGCGGCGGTGGCCGAACAGCTGTCGCCGGACCGTCTGCTCGCCCATGACGACTATGCGGACAAATTCGATCCCCACATCTGGATGGATCCGCGCCTCTGGGCGCTGGCTTGCGGGGTCGTGCGGGACACGCTCGCGGCCGAACGCCCCGCCCTGGGCGAGCGCTTCGCCGAGCAGGCCGCCGCCTATGAGCGCGACCTCGCGGCCCTGCAAAGCTACGCGGCGGAGACGCTGGCCACGGTGCCGCGCGCGCGACGCGTGCTCCTGACCGCGCACGACGCGTTCAACTATTTCGGAGCCGCCTATGATTTCGAGGTGGTCGGGGTGCAGGGCATTTCGACCGACAGCGAGGCGGGCCTGCGCCGAATCGAAGATCTTGTCGCGCTGCTCGTCGATCGCGAGATCTCGGCGATCTTTGTCGAGACCTCGGTTTCGGATCGGAATTTGCGCGCCCTGATCGAAGGGGCGGCGGCCCGCGGGCGCAAGGTCGCGATCGGGGGCGCGCTGTACTCCGACGCCATGGGCGCGCCGGGGACTTATGAAGGAACTTATCTCGGCATGATCGACCACAACGTCACCACCATCGCCCGCGCGCTCGGCGGGGCCGCGCCGAGCCGCGGCCGTTTGGGCAAGTTGGGGGGCGTCTGAGCATGCGGGCGGCAGAAGTGTTTTCGGCCGCCGCCGTCGCCGCGTCCGGCTTGTCGGTCGCGGCGCGAGACGGCGAGCGGCTCGACCCCGCGGGGTCCCCGATCGGCGTCGCGGAGAGCCCGCTCGCCATCCGCGGACTGACCGCGTCTTATGGCGACAAGCCGGCGGTGTTCTCGGTCGACGCGACGTTTCCCCCGGCGGCGATGAGCGCGATCGTCGGGCCGAACGGGGCCGGCAAGTCCACGTTGCTGAAGGCGGCGCTCGGCCTGACGCCGCGCCTGTCCGGGGTGGCGACCTTGTTCGGGGTCCCGCTCGCGCAGGCGCGCGCGCGGATCGCCTATGTGCCCCAACGGGCCAGCGTGGACTGGGACTTTCCGATCCGCGCCATCGACGTGGCGATGATGGGCCTCTACCGCCGTCTGGGCCCGTTCCGCTGGACCCGCCCTGAGGATGTGGCGACCGCGCGGGCCTGCCTCGACCGTGTCGGGATGGGCGCTTTCGCCGAGCGACAGATCGGGCGGCTGTCGGGCGGCCAGCAGCAGCGCGTGTTCCTGGCCCGCGCGCTGGCGCAAGGGGCGGACCTTTATCTTTTGGACGAGCCCTTTGCGGGCGTCGACGCCGCCACAGAACGGGCTGTGATCGACGTGTTGAAAGAGTTGCGCGCCGAGAAAAAGGCGGTGGTCTGCGTGCATCACGATCTGGCTACCGTGGTCGATTACTTCGATCACCTGCTGCTGATCAATGTGAGAAAGATCGCCGAAGGACCGGTGTCGACGACGTTCACGGCTGAGAACCTGCAGCGCGCCTATGGCGGACGGTTGGCGACCGCGCAGATCGATCAGCTGAAGCTGCCGGCCTGAGCCTTGGAGCCGTTTCTGGGCCAATTGCGCGACGCGCTGCTGCTGAGCGCCGGGTACAACGCGGCGCTGGTCGCCGTCGGGGCGGCGTTGTTGGGGGCCGCGGCGGGGGCGAGCGGCGTGTTCATGTTTTTGCGCAAACGCGCGCTGGTCAGCGACGCGGTCGCCCACGCCACGCTGCCCGGCGTCGGCCTGGCCTTCATCGCGATGGTCGCCGCGGGCCTCGACGGCCGCAGCCTGGTCGGGCTGCTGATCGGATCGGCGCTGTCCGCCGGCGTCGGCCTGCTGCTGGTGGACTGGATCGCCCGGCGCACCCGGCTGCCGGAAGACGCTGCCATCGGCGCGGTGCTGTCGGTCTTTTTCGGCTTCGGCGTCGTGCTGCTGACGGTGATCCAAACGCTGTCGGCGGGGCGTCAGGCCGGCCGCGAAGATTTCCTGCTCGGCGCGACCGCGGGCATGCTGTTCGAGGACGCGCTGGTGATCGCCGTCGGCGGGGCGCTCGCCGTCGGCCTGACCTGGGTCTTGCGCCGCCCGATGACCGTCGTCGCCTTCGACCCCGAGTATGCGGCCGCGCTGGGATATTCGGTCAAATGGGTCGATCGGGCGATGATGGCGCTGGTGATGGGCGTGACGGTGGTCGGCCTGAAGCTGGTCGGCCTGGTTCTGATCGTGGCGCTGTTGATCATCCCGGCGGTGACGGCGCGGTTCTGGACCGAGCGGGTCGAGCGGCTGATCTGGATCGCCGGCGCGCTCGGCGGACTGGCCGGCTTCCTCGGGTCCGCGGTTTCGGCGGCCGCGCCCGACCTGCCGACCGGGCCGATCATCGTGCTGACGAGCGCCGCGCTGTTCGCCGTTTCGCTGCTGTTCGCGCCGGCCCGCGGGGCGCTGGCCTCGGTGCTGCGCCGACGGCGGTTCCAACGACGGGTGCACTTGCGCCAGGGGCTTCTGGCGCTGGCGCGGCGCGAGCCGGTGCTCGAGCCCTACACCATGCGCGTGCTCGATCGCGCCGGGTTGGTGCGGCGCGACGGCGTGCCGACCGAGGCGGGCCGCGCCCAGGCGGCGAAGGCCGCGCGCGACGAGCTGCGTCTGCGGGTGGCGCGCGAGATCCATGGCGAGGCCGCGACCTCGGGGCGTCTCGACGGTCTGATCCCCATCGAGGCGGCGCTGACGCCCGACGAGATCCGGGAAATCGACCGCCGGATCGGCGGGCCGAAACTGGCCGGAGCGGCTGGAGAAACGGGGCGGGCCGATGGGCGCTGAATTCGTGCAGCTCAGTCTGACGCCGATCTTGATCGGCGCGCTCGCCGCGATCGCCTGCGCGCTGCCCGGCAATTTTCTGATCTTGCGCCGCCAAGCCCTGATCGGAGACGCGATCAGCCATGTGGTGCTGCCCGGCGTCGTCGTCGCTTTTTTGGCCACCGGCGTGGTGACGGCGTGGCCCATGATGATCGGCGCCGGCCTCGCGGCGGTGCTGGCGGTGGGCTTGATCGAAGCGGTCAAGCGGCTCGGCCGGATCGAGCCCGGGGCCGCCATGGGCGTGGTGTTCACCAGCCTGTTCGCGGCGGGGGTGCTGCTGCTCGAAGTGAGCGACACGAGCGCCGTGCATCTCGATGTCGAACACGCCTTGATGGGCAATCTCGAGAGCCTGATCTGGTTCGACGCGGCGGGGTGGGGGTCGCTGGCGGATCCGGCCGCGCTGGCGGGGCTGCCGCCCGAGCTGCCGCGG
The DNA here is from genome assembly GCA_964491865.1 of uncultured Neomegalonema sp. Classification (GTDB taxonomy): domain Bacteria; phylum Pseudomonadota; class Alphaproteobacteria; order Rhodobacterales; family Rhodobacteraceae; genus JBCBRF01. The sequence goes on from CAZBIG010000318.1 coordinate 3,733, forward strand.
ATGGCCGTGGTGGCCGGGCTGGTGGCGCTGTTGACCTGGGTGTTCTGGCGGCCGCTGACGATCTCGACCTTTGACGAGGCCTTCGCGCAGGCGGTGGGGATCCCGACGCGGGCGATCGGGTTCGGGCTGGTGATCGTGGCGGCGGTGGCGGCGGTGGCGGCGTTCGACGCGGTCGGCTCGATCATCGTCATCGCCATGTTCATCTGCCCGCCGGC
>CAZBIG010000319.1:0-3929 GCA_964491865.1 uncultured Neomegalonema sp.
CAGGCGTCGTGGCGCCGCCGGGTCTCGGCGCGCTGCGGCCCGAGCCCGGCGAACGCGTCGAGCGCGGCGCGACGCCCCGCGGGCGAGGCCACGGCGCGGTCCTCGCCCTGGCCGTGCACGTCCACCAGCTCGGCGCCCACCCTCCGAAGCGCCGCGAGCCCCACCGGCTGATCGTTCACGAAGGCCCGCGAGCGGCCCTCGCGCGGCACCACGCGGCGCAGAATGATTTCGAGCGCGCCCCCGTCGGCGTCGCCCCCCTCCGCCTCGCCCCCGGCGCCGCCCTCGACCGGGACGTCCGACCGCCCGCTCTCGGCCGAGGTCTCGAGCAGGCCGAGCGTCTCGAGCCGCTCGGCGGCCGGATGCCCTCGGGGCACGAGAAACACGGCGGCCGCCGACCCGACCGTCGCGCCCGTTCGCACCAGATCCGGCGAGGTTTTGGCCCCGAGGGTCAGGCCGAGCGCGTCGAGCAGGATCGATTTGCCGGCCCCGGTCTCGCCCGTGAGCACGTTCAGCCCCGGCGCAAAGTCGATATCGACCGCGCGGATCAACACCAGGTCGCGAATGGACAACCGCCGCAGCATCGCCGAGCGCGACGGCGCGATTTCCGCGGAAGCGCGCGCCTCGGCGTCTTCTCGGCGATCCTGCGGGCCGGGCCGGGGATCGCGTGCGCTCAGAGCCACTCGCCCTTGACGACCCGCTCATAGACCCGAGCCAACCAGCTGTCGCTGTCCGCCTCGGGGGTCAGATCGCGCCCGGTCAACAGCGCGTAGCTGTCGGCGTACCAGGGCGATCCGGGGAAGTTATGCCCCAAGACGGCGGCCGCGGTCTTCGCTTCGCGCTCGACGCCCAACGCCAGATACGCCTCGACCAGACGGTGCAGCGCTTCGGGCGTGTGGCTGGTGGTCTGATAATCCGTGACGACCGTGCGGAACCGGTTGATGGCCGCCACGTATTCGGCGCGTTTCAGGTAAAAGCGCCCAATATCCATTTCTTTGCCCGCCAGATGGTCGAGCGTCAAATCCAACTTAAGCCGGGCTTCTCGCGCGTATTCGCTCTCGGGATAGCGATTGATGAGCTCCCGAAGCGCCTGCAGCGCCTGTTGCGTCCGGGCCTGGTCGCGACTGACGTCGGCGATCTGATCATAGTGGCTGATCGCGATGATGTACTGCGCGTAAGCCGCATCCTTGTCGGACGGGAAGAACTCGAGAAAGCGCTGCGCCGTAAGGGCGGCCTTATCGTAGTCGCCATACTCGTAACTGGCGTAGGCCGACATGATGATCGAGCGCTTGGCCCATTTCGAGGTCGGGTAAAGGCGCTCCACGTCGTCGAACAACTGCGCGGCGCGGCGCTCATTGCCCTCTTTCAACGCGGCATCGGCCTGCGCGTACAGCGTCTCGACCGGCGGGTCTTCGGGGATCTCGTCCTCGGCGAACATATCGCCGAAATACGAGCAGGCTCCGAGGCTGGTCGCGAGCGCCGCGGCCGCGAGCATGCTGGCCAGGCGCCGCCCTGGCGCGTTGGCAGAACCGACAGACATTCCGCTCTCCTTCGATGGCGCCGGCGCGCCGCGCGTCGCCCCCGCCGGCCGCACGCCCATCCCGAGCGCGCGGACCCTGCCATCAGACGGGCGGAAAAGACAAGACGTCAGAGCGGACCACGCGCCCCGCCCGCCGCGTCAGGCGGGGGAGGCGGCGCCGGCGGCGCGGATCAGGCCGCCGCCTGCTCGGCCCCGAGCCCCAGCGCCGCGGGCTCGGCGCGATCGCGACGGGCCTCGTTCTCCCACCGCCACGCGCTCGGGTCCGCGAACAAGGCCCGCAGCGCCCGATTGGTCATGTCGTGTCCGGCGCAGACGCCGTGATACGCGCCCAGCAACGGGCCGCCCGCGAGCGCCAGATCGCCGACCGCGTCGAGCATCTTGTGCCGCACGAACTCGTCGTCATAGCGCAGACCGTCGGCGTTCAGCACCCGGTCGCCGTCGACCACGATCGCGTTGTCGAGAGAGCCGCCGCGCGCCAGTCCGGCCGCGCGCAGCATCTCGACGTCGCAAAGCCGCCCGAAGGTGCGCGCGCGGCAGAGATGATCGACGAACGCGCCGTTCACCAGGGTCATCTCGCGCGCCTGCCGGCCGATCGCGGCCTCTTCGAACGCGATCTCGAAGCGCATCTCGAAGCGGTTGGCCGGCGCGAGGCGCACGCGCTTCGGCCCGTCCGCGACCTCGACCGGCTTCAGCACCCGCAAGGCGCGGCGCGGCGCGGCCAAGGCCCGCAGCCCGGCGGCGCGCAGGCCCTGCACGAAGGGCTCGGAGCTGCCGTCCATGATCGGGATTTCCGGGCCGTCGATCTCGACCAGGGCGTTGTCGATCCCGAGGCCCGCGAGCGCCGCCATCAGATGCTCGACCGTCGACACCGTCGCCCCGGCGTCGTTCGCCAGGACCGTGCAGAGCCGGGTGTCGACCACCCGATCCCATCGCGCGAGGATCCGCGGGTCGCGATCCGTCACGTCGGTGCGCACGAACACGACGCCGGCGCCCGCCTCCGCCGGGGTCACGCGCGCCTCGGCGCGCGCGCCGCTATGCACGCCGACGCCTTCGAACTGGACCGCTTCCGCTATCGTCCGCTGCATCTGGTCGCCCCTTACAGATCGCTTAGACTTCACGTTCTAGATACCAAGCTCCGGGAGCGAGACCAATTCACGCTGTGTTACGGATTGCTGCGCGCCCTCTTAACGGAACTCAAATCGCCGTTGTCGAGGCTCTGAAGCCACAACTCGATTTGCTGACGCTGACAGACGGACAGCGCCGCTTTACAGTTGAATATTACGCAAAACGCGCGCCGCGGCGGCAGGGGCCGTTCCGCGCGGCGCCCAAGGGGCTCACGCGAGGTCAAGGGCGGTCTCAGGGACGGCCAGGGGGCGTCAAAACCCCGTCGCGCCGGTCAGCGCCGAAGAAAGGACGGGATCTGCACGCGGCCGGCGTCTTCGCCGCCGGCGGCGGTTTTTCTCGGCTCGACTTCGGCGATCTTGCGCACCATCGCGCCGAGCGGCCCCATTGGCGGCTCGGGGCGGCTTTCGCCGGCCGCGGCGTCGGCGCGCGGCGCGTCCGAGAAGCTCGGCTCCGCCGGCGCGTCGTCGGCGCCCGCCCGGTTTTGCGGCTGACCGACGCTCGGCTCTCGGTCCGCGGCGGGATCGCTGGCCCGGGTCGGCGCCTCGCCGAACACCGGCTCCTGCGGCTCCTGAGGCGCGGCGGCCGGCTCGGCCGCGGCCGCCGGCTCGCCGCTGGCGGGGCGCGCGGGTTCGGCGGCGTCCTCGCGCCGCCGCGGCTTCGCGCTCGCCTCGTCGCGTTCTCGATAGCCCTGCGGCGCGCCGCCGCCGTCCTCATCGCCGAAGGTGCGGTCGCCGCCGCCGACCCCGCGGATCGTCGCCACGCCGGCGCGCGCGCTGTCGGGACGGGCGGCGCTGCGCGCCCGCCGCAGATGAGCGTCGACCGAGTCGGCGCCGAACCGTCTCGGACGGGCGGCCTGCTCGCGTCGAGCATGGCGAGCGTCCGGCCGGCTTTCGGGGTCGGCCCCGTACAAGCGGTCGGCCTCGATGCCGGTCGCCACCACCGACACGCGGATCTTGCCGTCCATGTCGGGGTCGAGCGCCGAGCCGAAAATGACGTTCGCCTCGGGGTCGGCCTCGTTGCGGATCCGATTGGCGGCTTCGTCGACCTCGAACAGGGTCAAGTCATAGCCGCCGGTGATGTTGATCAGCACGCCGCGCGCGCCCTCGAGCGTGATGTCGTCGAGCAGCGGGTTGGCGATGGCCTTCTCGGCCGCCTCGAGCGCCCGGCCTTCGCCGCCGGCCTCGCCCGAGCCCATCATCGCTTTGCCCATCTCGTTCATCACGGCGCGCACGTCCGCGAAATCGAGATTGACCATGCCCGGGCGCAC
>CAZBIG010000320.1:0-3890 GCA_964491865.1 uncultured Neomegalonema sp.
AGATCCTTGCCCACCTTGAAACGCAGCCCGGCGGAGATCGACGTCGAGGTATGCGCCGCGCCGAACGGATCGTAGATGCTTTCGGCGCGCTTGGTGAAGCCCGACAGGCCGCCGCCCTGGCGCAATGTCCGGATCCGTTCGCGCCGCCCGGTCAGGATTTTATGCGGGTAGCACTGGTGCCCGACGTCCCACACCAGACGATCCCGCGGCGTGTCGAACACCGCGTGGATCGCCACCGTCAGCTCGACCACGCCCAGCGCCGATCCGAGATGCCCGCCCGTCACCGACACCGCCGAAATGGTCTCGGCCCGCAGCTCGTCGGCCACCTGGCGCAGCTCCGCGTCGGTCATCCCGCGCAAGGCCGACGGCTCGGGGACGCGGTCGAGCAGCGGCGTCTCGGGCCGGGCCGACCACGGCGCCGCGGACGACGCGGTGTCGGTCGATCGTGAGGTCGGACGCTCCGCCATGGGGCTCTCCTTTTCTCGCGGCGCGCGTTTCTGGGCTGATCGCGCCGCGCTGAATAGATAACTAGCGTGACCGCCGCGCCGAAAAGCGGGCGGCCTGTCGCAGAAGCGTCGCAGCGGGGCCGAACGGGGCGAGCGCGGCCTCGGCTTCGTCGACCAGCTCGGCCGCCCGCGCCCGCGCGCCCTCGACGCCGAGCAGATCGACGAACGTGGCTTTGCCGGCGGCTTCGTCCTTTCTCAGGCGTTTGCCCGCCGCCGCCTCGTCGCCGGCGACGTCGATCAGATCGTCGGCGATCTGAAAGGCGCGGCCGAGCGCGTGGGCGAAGCGGTCGATCGCGGCGCGGGCCGCCGGCGCGGCGCGGCCGAGCGCCGCGCCCATCGCCGCCGCCGCGCGGATCAACGCGCCGGTCTTCAGCGCCTGCAGCCGTTCGATCGCGGCCAGATCGAGCGGCGGCCCGCCCGCTTCGGCCGCGTTCTCCGCGGCGATGTCGAGCATCTGCCCACCGACCATGCCCGCGGCCCCCGCGGCCTTGGCCAACACCAGGACCAGCTCGGCGCGCACCGCCGCTTCGGGGTCGGTCGCGGGGTCGGCGAGGATCTCGAACGCCCGGCTCTGCAGCGCGTCGCCCGCCAGCACGGCGGTCGCCTCGTCAAAGGCGATGTGCGCCGTCGGCTTGCCGCGGCGCAGATCGTCGTCGTCCATGCAGGGCAGATCGTCATGCGCCAGGCTATAGGCGTGCAGGCACTCGACCGCCGCAGCGGCGCGCACCGGCCCGGGCCCGCGAACCGCGAACAACGCGGCCGTCTCGAGCGTCAGAAAGGCCCGCAACCGCTTCCCGCCCCCGAGCGCCGCATAGCGCATGGCGTCGACCACCCGCCGCTCGCCGTCCCCGACCGGACGCTCGGGCGCGGCCAACAGCGCGTCCAGAGCGGCGTCCGCCTCGGCCGCGCGCCGCGCCAACGCCTCGGCGAAGGCGGTCTCGGGATCGAGCAGGTCGGCGGTCATCGGGCGGCGGTCTCCTCAGCCTGTTTTCTCGAGGTCGAGCGGCCGGGTGTCGGTCGCTTGGCCGTCCTGGTCCGCGACGATCTGCTCGACGCGCATCTCCGCCGCCTTCAGCTTCGCCGCGCAGTGGGCGCGCAGCGCCGCCCCGCGCTCGTAAAGCGTGATCGACTGCTCAAGATCGACCCGGCCGCTCTCGAGCTGGCCCACGATGCGCTCGAGCGCGGCGAGCGCCTGCTCGAAGCTCATCTGATCGATCGGGGTCTCGGTCGCCTCGGTGGTTTGGCTCACGCTGCTTGTCCTTTCCGCCCGCGTTGCTCCGCCCGCGTCGCGCGCCCGCCCGCACGGCTCGTTTCGGCGCGCCGCGCCTTAAAGATGCGAGTTTCGCATCAGCGCGGCGACATGGGCCGCTGTCGACCGGGCGAGCGCGGGTAGATCATAGCCGCCCTCCAGGGTCGAGACGACGCGCCCGTTCCAGTCGCGGGCGGCGAGCTGGCACAGCCGATCGGTCGCCCAGACGAAATCGCTCTCGTTCAGCAGAAGCTGGGCCAACGGATCGTCGCCATGGGCGTCGAAGCCCGCCGAGATCATCAACAGCTCGGGCTTGAAGCGTTCGACCGCCGACAACAGCCCCGACGCGAAGGCCGCGCGGAACTCGACCGAGCCCGCGAGCGCCGGCAGACAGACATTGACGATGTTGCCCACGCCGGTCTCGTGCGGCGCGCCGGTTCCGGGGTAGAGCGGCCACTGATGCGTCGAGGCGTAGAACAGCCGCCCGTCGCGCTCGAAGATGTCCTGCGTGCCGTTGCCGTGATGGACGTCGAAATCCACCACCGCGACGCGCGCCAGCCCGCGCGCCTCGACGGCGTGAAGCGCCCCGATCGCGACGCCGTTCAGCAGGCAAAAGCCCATCGCCCGATCGCGCTCGGCGTGGTGGCCCGGCGGGCGCACGGCGCAAAAGGCGTTCCGCACCTCGCCGTCGAGCACCATGTCGACCGCCTCGACCACGGCGCCGGCCGCGCGGGCGGCGGCGCGCCACGAGCCGGGGCTGAGCCAGGTGTCGGCGTCGAGCGCCACCCCGCCGCTCGCTGGCAGCTGCTCGAGGATCCGGTCGGCGTAGCCCGGCGCGTGCGCCCGATCGACCGCCTCGCGCGCGACTTCAGGCGCCTGCACCCGGATCAGATCCTGAAAGGCTTCGGTTTCGAGCGCCGCCAGCACCGACCGCAGCCGGTCCACGCGCTCCGGATGGCCGTCCGGCGTCACGTGGTCGAGGCAGTCCATATGCGTCAGCAGCGCGGTCGCCAAAGCGCCGTTCCTCCCTTCTGGGTCGCCGCCCCTTTTTTATCGGCGGCCGCGCCGAAGCGCCGTCCGCCGGGGGTCGGATAGGGGATGCTCGCGCCTGTCGGCCCGGATGTCCAGAAAAGTTGACAGCGACCGGTCGTCCGCCCCGCCGCGCCAGACCGCTCAGCCGGGGTCGGGCGCGAGCATGTAGCCGGCGCCGCGCACGGTCTTGATGAAGCGCGGGGCGCGCGAGCTTTCCTCGACCTTTTTGCGCAGCCGGGTGATCTGCACGTCGACGGCGCGCTCCTGTCCGGCCGAGACGTCGGCGCTGTCGGTCCCGCTGAGCTCGGCCAGAAGCTCGTGGCGCGACACCGGCTGATTGGCCCGCCGCGCCAACAGCCGCATCAACGCGACTTCGGCGGTGGTCAGCCGCACCTCGGCCTCGCCGCGCCACAGCTCGCCGCGCTCGGGGTCGAAGCGGGCGTCGCCGAGCGCGATCAGCGCGCTTTTGGGTTTGGGCGGCGCCGCATGGGCCCGGCGCAGAATCGCCTCGATCCGCAAGATCAACTCGCGCGGCTCGAAGGGCTTCGGCAGATAATCGTCGGCGCCGGCCTCGAAGCCCTCGATGCGGCTTTCGGTCTCGCCTCGAGCCGTCAGCAACAGCACCGGCGTCCGCCCGCCGATCCAGCGGGTCAGACTGAAGCCGTCCTCGCCCGGCATCATCACGTCGACCACCAGCATGTCGAAGGCCAGCGCGTTGATCAGCGTGCGGGCGTGCGCGGCGTCGCGCGCCTCCGAGACCATGTAGCCGAAGCGTTTCAGATAGCGCTTGATCAACGTGCGGATCCGGGCGTCGTCGTCGACCACCAGGACATGCGCCAAATCATGCGTCGGGTCGTGGCTTGAGTCGGGACTCTGGTCGCGGCTTGGCTCATGACTCGGATCATGCGCCGCGACGCGCGCTGGGCCGCCGACGGCCGAGGCCTGCGGCGGATCGCCGATGAAAGGGTCGGCCGCTTCGTTCGCCATGGCCCGCCTCGCCTTCTTCGCCCGGGTTGCTAGTGCGCCTGAGTGTCGTCCGCGCCTGGGTGTTTCGACGCCTGGGTGTTTCGACGCCTGGTTTGTTCGACGCTTGGTTTGTTTCG
>CAZBIG010000321.1:0-3888 GCA_964491865.1 uncultured Neomegalonema sp.
TCTGGGCGCCCATGTTCTCGAACTTGTCGGAAAGCTCGATTTCCTTGGCGACGGTGACACCGTCTTTGGTGATCCGCGGCGCACCAAAGCTCTTGTCGAGAACCACGTTGCGGCCCTTCGGACCGAGGGTGACCTTCACCGCGTCGGCCAGAATGTTGACGCCGCGCAGCATCCGGTCGCGCGCGTCGGTGTTAAACTTGACCTCTTTCGCAGCCATGTGCGGCTCCTCTCAGGTTTTTTTGTCTACTGGGTGTCGAGCGAAATCTCAGGCCAAGACGCCCAGGATGTCCGACTCTTTCATGATCAGCAGGTCTTTGCCGTCGAGCTTGACCTCGGTGCCCGACCATTTGCCGAACAGGATCTTGTCGCCTTTTTTGACGGCCATCGGGATCAGCTCGCCGCTGTCTTTGCGGGCGCCTTCACCGACCGCGATGACTTCGCCTTCCTGAGGCTTTTCTTTCGCGGTGTCCGGGATGATCAGGCCGCCGGCGGTTTTTTCGTCGCTCTCGATGCGGCGGACCAGAACCCGGTCGTGAAGCGGTTTGAAGTCCATCATGCGCTCCGTATATGCAAAGCGGAATTCCGGGGAGACGCGGCTGCGACCGAGCGCCCGCCGCGCCGTTAGCACTCAGGTGCGACGAGTGCCAACAAGCGTTCAGCTAGCGAGCGCCGCCCTCTGCGTCAAGAGGGCGCGACAGAGGCGCGCCGGAAATTATCGGGCGCGTCGGGCGACAAGCCCAAATTGTTGAAAATTCGTAAATATTCGCCGCGCCGCCCGCGCCGGGCCGGCAGTCGTTAACGCGGCGTTCAGCAGTCGTCTCCATGGCTGGTCGCGCCCGGTCAGGGCTTTGATCGGCGGTGCGGTCCGCGGCGGCGCAAGGAGAAGACGGGCATGGAACCCCAAGATCTGGGCCCGACGGTCGGCGAACTCGTCCTCGACGTGTGGCGCACAGGCGTGTTCGGCGTCGATCTCGGTCGCGTCCTGGCCGCGGCGCTGGCGCTGATCGCCTGTCTCGCGCTCCGTCAGGCGATCGCGTCTCGGCTGCGCCGATGGATCGAGGCGCTCGCGCGGCGGACCGCCACCCGCCTCGACGACAAGGTCGGGGCGGCGATCGCCGAGCCGTTGACGCTGGCGCCCGTCGCCCTCGGCGTTTTCCTCGCGGTCGAAATCGTCAGCCCCGGCGGCGTGCTCGACGAGATCGGCCAGGCGCTCACCCGCTCGCTGATCGCCTTTACGGTGTTTTGGGCGCTGATCCGATTGACCGCGCCGCTCGCGCTCGCGCTGTCATGGGTCGAGACGTATCTGACGCCCGAGCTGACGTCCTGGGTGGTTCGGGCGATCAAGACGGCGCTCTGGCTGGTCGGCGGGGCCACCATTCTCGAGATCTGGGGCGTCCGGGTGTTGCCGATCATCGCCGGGTTCGGGTTGCTCGGCGTGGCGGTCGCGCTCGGCGCGCAAGACCTGTTCAAGAACCTGATCTCCGGCGTTCTGATTTTGGCCGAGCGCCGGTTTCGGGTCGGGGATTGGATCAAAGTCGACGGCGTCGTAGAGGGCGTCGTCGAGGCGATCGGCTTTCGCTCGACGAAAGTCCGTCGGTTCGACAAAGCGCCCGTCTACGTGCCGAACGCGCTGTTCGCGGACGGGGCGGTGACGAATTACGGCGAAATGACCCACCGGCGGATCTTCTGGCGCATCGGTCTCGAGTACCGCACGACGGCTGACCAGTTGCGCCGGATCCGCGACCAGGTCGAAGCCGCCATTCGGTCCGACGACCGGTTCCTTGCGCCCGAAGACGCGGCGACGTTCGTGCGGCTGGACGCGTTCGCCGACAGCTCGGTCGATCTGCTGATCTACTGCTTCACGAAAACCCGCGACTGGGGGGCGTGGCTTGAAATCAAAGAAGAGCTGCTTCTGAAGATCAAGGCGATCGTCGAAGACGCCGGGGCGGGCTTCGCCTTTCCCAGCCGGTCTTTGTACCTCGAAGCCGCGCCGGACGGCGCGGCGGCGCGGGCCCTGGGCGCGAGCCTCGGTCGCGCGCCCGCGGGCGCCGCGGTCGCCGACCCCTCGCGCGCCGCCGCCGATTAGCGTCGACGCAGGTCGTCCGGCGCGCGCTAAAGCCAGAGCGACAGCAGCGCCGAACAAGCGCCCAGGGTCAGGGGCGCGCGGAGCGAGCGCCACCAGGCCGGCGCTTCCTGCGCGCGCGTCGCCCGGGCGTCGTCCCAAAACAGCAGCGCGAAGCCGAGCGCCAAGGCCGTGGCCGCGCCCGCCGCGCCCAGCAGCGGCGCCGCCCAGACCGCGGCCCACGCCCAAAGCGACGGCAGCACCGACACGGCGAGCGGCCGCCAGTCGGGACCCGCGCCCAGCCCGGCGGCGGCGAAGCCCCACCGGCAGCCGCCCATGAAGGCGAGGATCGTCGCGCCATAGACCAGCAGACCGTCCGCCGCCGCGTCGGCCCACGCCGCCGGCGCGACCTGCGCCGCGAGCGCCAACCCCGCGAAAGGCAAAAGCCCTGACGCGCCGAGCGTCATCGCCGGCCGCGGCGGTTCGGCGATCATTCGCGTCGCCCCGCGCAGTCTGTCGAGCATCGTCGCCCTCTCCCGCGCGCGTCGCCCTGTCGCTCGAGGCGACGCGCCCTACTTCTCGCTGCATGACCGAGCAAACCGATATCGACCGTTCCGCCGCCGCGTCGAGCGCTCAGGCGGCCGACCGCGCTGATCCCCGCCGCGCCGCGGCCGTCTTTTACGACGGGGCGTGCCCGATCTGCCGGCGCGAAATCGCCTTTTATCAAAGCGTCGCGTCGGACGACGTCGCTTGGCGCGACGTGGCCTCGGCCGGTGCGGAAGAGGTCGACGGGCTCAGCCGCGAAACTCTGCTGAAGCGGTTCCATGCGCGGCGGGCCGACGGGCGCCTGGTGTCGGGCTTTCCGGCGTTCATGGCGGTGTGGCGCGCGATCCCGCGGCTCGCTTGGCTGGGGCGCCTGCTCGATCGGCAGCCGTTCCATTGGCTTGGGGATCGCGCCTATGCGGCGTTCTTGTGGGTCCGGCCGCTTTGGCGGAAACGGGCCTGACCGTCGCCGAGGCCCGTCCTCGCCGAAAAACCGCGCCATTTAAGACACAGTTCAGGCGCGAGCTTGGCCAACCGGTCGTTTTTTGACGACACCGTCCGCGGTCGCCCGGCGCGTTAAGATTTTATACACCGGCCCTAACCACCGTGAACGTCAAACGGAGACTCGGCGGCTGGGCCGTCGCGCCTTCGTCTCGGATCGGGCCGCGTCGTCGCGCGGACCTGTCGCAAAGCGCTCGGCACGGTGAGTGGACATGGCCAATTTGATGACATCGCGACTGTTTCCGTTGCTGGCCGCGGCGCTGGGCGTCGCCGCGGGGCTCGCGGCGTTCTTCGCCGAGAGCGACCCGGCGGCGGCCGCCGCGCTGGGCGTCGGCGCCTTCGCGGCGGTGACGGCGCTGCGCAATTGGTGGATCGTCGAGGACGAACGCCCGCTGTTGGCGGAAGAGCTGCTCGGCTTGCACGACACCGTCGACGTGCTGAAGGACGAAGCGATCGAGCTGCGCGAGCTGCTGACCGATCTCGCCGGCATCGTCGAAGAAGGCCTCGCCGTGCAGGAGAAAGCCGGGATCGCCCCGCCGACGGCCGCGGCCTCCGCGGCGCTCGACGCGCGGCTCTCGGCGTTCGAGACGCGGACCGAGAAGCTCGCGCAGGCTCTGGCCCTGGCCGTGGCGGAGAACCGCCGCTTGGCCGACCGGGTGGCGGCGATCGAGCCGGCGGCGGCCGCGGCGGACGCGGCGGCCGACGAAGGGCGCGCCGCTCAGACGCCGGCGCAGGAGGCCGCGCGCCCCCAGCGCAGCGGCGTGTTCGATCTGAGCCGCGCC
>CAZBIG010000322.1:0-3879 GCA_964491865.1 uncultured Neomegalonema sp.
GGCACCGTGCCGTCGAGGCAGATGTAGTCGTTGATCTGCCCCATCGCGCCGAAGGCCGACTTGCGGCCTTTCCAGATCGCCGCGCTGTCGGCGGCGTTCGCGCTTTCGCGGACGGCCAGCGGCTCATGGCGCTCGGCGATCGCGCGGATCGCCTTCAGCTGGCTGTCGATCTCGACCTCGGAGCCTTCGACCTCGACGATCAGCAGCGCCTCGGCCTCGGTCGGATAGCCGGCCTTGGCGAAGTCCTCGCAGGCGCGGATGGCGGGGCCGTCCATAAACTCGAGGGCCACGGGGATCACGCCGGACTTGATGATGGCGGCGACGCAGGCCCCGGCGGTTTCCGAGCTGTCGAAGCCGAACAGGACCGGCCGCGCGCCTTCGGGACTGCGCAGGATGCGCAGCCACGCCTCGGGGACGACGCCGAGCTGGCCTTCCGAGCCGCAGATCAGGCCCAACAGGTCGTAACCGCCCTCGTCGAGGTGCGGGCCGCCGATGTCGACGATCTCTCCGGCCATCGTGACCAGGCGGACGCCGAGCAGATTGTTGGTGGTCACGCCGTATTTCAGGCAATGCGCCCCGCCGGAATTCATCGCGATGTTCCCCGCGATCGCGCAGGCCAGTTGGCTCGAGGGATCCGGCGCGTAGAAAAAGCCCTCCTGCTCGACCGCGCCGGTCACCGCCAGATTGGTGATGCCGGTCTGCACGCGAATGAAGCGGTTGTCATAGTCGGTCTCGAGCACCTGGTTCATCCGAGCGACGCCCAGGATGACCGCGTCCGCCGTCGGCATGGCCCCGCCGGCCAGAGAGGTGCCGGAGCCGCGCGGCACCACCGGGGCACCGAATTCGGCGCAGATCTTCAGGATCTCGGCGACCTGCTCGGTCGTCTCGGGCAGGGCGACGGCCAGCGGCGGCTGGCGATAGGCGGTCAGCGCGTCGCACTCGTAAGCGACCAGCTCGGTCGGTTCGGAGATCACGGCTTCGCCCGGCAAGCAGGCGCGCAGACGCGCGACGATCTCGGCTTTACGCGCGATCACCGCGGGGTTCGGCTTCGGCATCTCCATCATCGCTCTCCGTGACCTGGCGGGCGGCGCGTAACGGCCGAGCGGCGTCGCGCGCGAAACCGGACTCGCGCCGCGCCCTGGTGTTGGTTGTATCTCAGCACGCTTTTGCGGACAGGGCAAAAGCGGCGCCCTGACGCGGCCGCGCGCGTCAGACGGCGACGCCCTGACGGTCGAGTTCGGAGCGCAGCGCCGCCCGCACGGTCTCGGCCTCGACGGCGAAGGCGCGCTCGAGCGCGGCCCGGGCGGCGGCCAGATCGACCATCCGCAGGGCGCGTTTGACCGCCCCGACGCCGCCTGGACGCAACGAGAGCGTGCGGAACCCGATGGCGGCGAGCGCGATCGCCTCGATCGGCTTGCCCGCCATCTCGCCGCAAAAGGACAGCGGCGTCTGGGCGTCGGCGCAGCGGGCCACGACGGTCTGGAGCATGCGCAGAAAAGCGCAGTTGAGCGGATCGTACCGGTTCTGCACCCGGGCGTTGCCGCGGTCGGCGGCGAAGAAGAACGACATCAGATCGTTGCCGCCCACCGACAGAAAGTCGACGGACCGGTAAAAGCGTTTCGGCGCGAACACCAGCGCCGGGGTCTCGAGCATGGCCCCGACCTTAAGCGCGGCGGGGGGCTCGCGGCCTTCGCGCTCGGCCCGGGCGATCTCGATTTCGAGCAGCGCCTTGGCGCGGTCGAACTCGGAAGCGTCGGCGATCATCGGGAACATGACGGCCAGAGCCCGGCCGCCGGCGGCGCGCAGCAGCGCCTGGAGCTGCATCCGAAACAACAGCGGCCGATCGAGCGCGATGCGGATCGCCCGCCAGCCCATGGCCGGGTTCTCTTCATGGTCGCCCTTTAAAAACGGCAGCTGCTTGTCGCCGCCCATGTCGAGCGTGCGGAACACCACGGGCCGATCGCCGGCGGCGGCGAGCACCTTTTCATACAGTCGGGTCTGCGCGTCGCGGCGCGGGGCCCGCGCGCTCACCAGATATTGCAGCTCGGTGCGGTAGAGCCCGACGCCTTCGGCGCCCGAGTCGGCGAGGCTGCCCATGTCGGTCAGCAGTCCCGCGTTCATCTGCAGCGAGATCCGCACGCCGTCTTTGGTCGCCGCCGGCTTGTCCCGCAACGCGCGCAGCTGCTTCTGCTCCGCCTCGCGCAGCGCGAGCGTCTCGCGGTAGGCGCCGACCACGTCGGCGTCGGGGCGGATCAACGCGCGGCCGGCGTCGCCGTCGACGATGATCTCGTCGCCGTTCTCGACCGCGTGGATCAGCCCTTTCAGCCCGACGACCAGCGGCGCGTTCAAGGCGCGCGCGACGATGGCGGCGTGGCTCGAGGCCGAGCCCTCCTCGAGCGCAACGCCCCGAAGCCGGCCCTGGCCGTATTCGAGCAGCTCGCCCGGGCCGAGCGCGCGGGCGACCAGGATCGCCCGCTCGGGCAGCGCTTCGGGGGCGGTCGGGGCGACGCCGAGCAGCTTGCGCAGCAGCCGGTTGGCCAGATCGTCGAGATCGGAGAGCCGCTCGCGCAGATAATGGTCCGCGGTGCGCTCGAGCCGGCCGCGGGTCTCGGACTGCACCTTCTCGACCGCGGCCTCGGCGGAAAGACCTTGCTCGACCGCCGCTTCCAGCCGGCGCAGCCAGCCGCGGTCATGCGCGAACATGCGATAGGCCGCGAGCACGTCGCGATGCTCGCCGGGCAGGCCGAGCGCGACGCCGCGGCCGTCTTTGGGGCCGTCGCCGTCGATCAGCTTGTCGACCTCGCCCCGCAGCGCGGCCATCCCGGCCTGCAGCCGCCGACGCTCGGTCTCGACATCCTCGGCGATCGGGTTGGCGAGCACGATTTTCGGCTCGTGCAGCACCACTTGACCGATCGCGGCGCCCTCGGCGGCGGCGAAGCCGGACAGCGCCACGGGGCGGCGACGGCCGTCGGGGCGGCGGTCGGCGGGCGCCGGGAGCGCGCCGGCGTCGGTCATTTCGGCGATCACCGTGGCGATCAGCTCGAGCGCGTCGACCTCTTCTTCGTCATAGCGCCGCGGCGCCTTGTTCTGCACGACCAGCACGCCGAGCGTGTGGCCCTGACGACGGATCGGCGCCCCGAGGAAGGACCGGTAGATCTCTTCGCCCGTGCCCGGAATAAAGCGGAAGCCGGGCGTCGCCGCCGCGTCGTCGGTGTTGATCGGCCGCCCGGTTTCGGCGATCCGCCCCACCAGCCCCTCGCCGATCGCCAGCGTGGCGCGATGCACCGCCTCGGGATTGAGTCCCTCGGTCGCGTACAGCTCGAGACGGCGCTCGTCGCGGCCGATCAGGTAGATCGAGCACACCTCGGCCACCATGTTGGTGGCGATCAGCTTCACGATCCGGTCGAGCCGCGTTTGCCCGTCGCCCTCGCGCGCCAGGGCTTCGCGAATGCGGCGCAGGAGCAGGCGCGGGGCCGCGGCGGCGGATTTCGTCCCGGCCTTCTCCATCCGCTCAGGATCCTCGCCTCGTCGCGCCCGATCGTCGCGCCGGCCCGAGCCGAGCGGCTCTGCGCAGCGCCTTTAAGCGAGGCATATGACAAATGCCGAGCGTCGACAAACCCGGAACAGACCCGCGCCGCTCCGCCGTCAAAAAGTTTCCGACCGCGCGGGCGCGTCGTCGCCCAAGCCGAAGGCGGCGTGCAGCGCCTGCACCGCCAGCTCGAGATATTTGCGCTCGAGCAGCACGCTCACTTTGATTTCCGACGTGGTGATCACCTGGATGTTCACGCCCTCGGCGGCGAGGGCGCGGAACATCTCGTGGGCGACGCCGGCGTGGCTGCGCATGCCGATGCCGACGACCGAGACCTTCGAGACCCCGCG
>CAZBIG010000323.1:0-3868 GCA_964491865.1 uncultured Neomegalonema sp.
GCACGTTGCACGCCAACAGCCCGCGCGAGGCGCTCAGCCGTCTCGAGTCGATGATCACCATGGGCGGCTTCAGCCTGCCGTCGAAGACCATCCGCGAGATGATCTGTTCGGCGGTGAACGTGATCGTCCAGGCGCAGCGCCTGCGCGACGGCTCGCGTCGGATCACCCACATCACCGAGGTGCTGGGGATGGAGGGCGATACGGTCATCACCCAGGACCTGATGCGCTACGAGATCCAGGGCGAGGATCCCAACGGCAAGCTTATCGGGCGGCATGTGGGCTGCGGCGTCGGGCAGCCCAATTTTTGGGACCGCGCGAGAACTTATGGGAAGCAAGAAGAGCTGATCGCCGCGCTGGCCCGGATGGACGAACAGCGCGACGCCGAGCAGGGCGGCGCGGCGGGCCCCGCCCCGACGCCTCAGACCCGGTCGCGGGCGTTCAACCTGTGAGCGATCGGTCAGAGGGCCGTCTCGCGTCTGGGGCGCAAAGCTTGCAGGGACGCGCGCGCCGAGAGGCGAGGTCCCACGGGGCGCCTCGCGACGCCCAAAGGAGCCCGTGATGAGCCCGTTTATGGTCATGGTCCTCGCCGGGATCGCCGTGATCGCCTGCGTGGGCGGCGTGATGTTCGCGTTGTTCGCCGGGCGCTTCGAAGCGGAAGCGCGCCAGAACCGCCGCAAGGCGATGATTTCGGGCGAGGATCCGGGGCGTCGCGCGCGGGGCGGCGCGCAAAGCTCGGCCGGCGCGGCTCAGGCGGCCGCGCAGCAAAAGCTGCGAGAGCTTCAGCTGCGCGAGAAGAAGAAAGGCCTGACCCGAATCGTCGATCGGCTTGAACAGGCCGACATGACCATGAAGCCGATGACCTATCTCGGCATCTTCTACGTCATCGCGGCGTTGGAGTTCATCCTGCTGGTGCTGGTCGCCGGTCAGTCGCCGCTGATCGCCGCGCCGGCCGCGATCGCCACCGCGTTCGGGCTGCCTCGGATCATGCTGCAGCGGATGATCGGCGGGCGTCAGAAGAAGTTCGTGAAGAACTTCGCCAACGCCATCGACGTGCTCGTGCGCGGCGTCAAGTCGGGTCTGCCGATCAACGAGTGCTTGCGGATCATCGCGCATGAAGCGCCCGAGCCCGTGCGCGGCGAGTTTCGGCGGCTCGTCGACGCTTTGTCGGTGGGGGTCGGCTTCGACGACGCGCTGCAGAAGTTTTACGCGCGGATGCCGCTGCCCGAGGTCGGCTTTTTCTGCACGGTGCTGCTGATCCAACGTCAGACCGGCGGCAATTTGGCCGAAGCGCTCGGCAACCTCAGCGCCATTTTGCGCGGTCGCGCCAAAATGCGCGAGAAGATCACGGCCTTGTCCTCCGAAGCGCGGGCCTCGGCGATCATCATCGGCTGCCTGCCTTTCGCGGTGGGCGGCATGATTTATCTGATGTCGCCGGAGTTTCTGATGCCGCTGTTCACCGACCCGCAGGGCAAGATGATGCTCGCCGGCGCGCTGATCTGGATGTCGTTGGGCGTCTTGATGATGCGCCAGATGACCAAATTCGAGATCTAAGGGGCGGGCCGTGTCGAATATTCTTCCCTTAGAGGTGATCGCCCCCCTGGCCGCCGGGATCGCCGCGACGTTGAGCGTGCTCGCCTTCAACGCGTTTTTCTTCGCGGATCTGTCGAAACGCCGCATCGAGAAGCGGCTCGGCGGCGTCCGATCGGCGCGCGCCGCGCTGCGCGATCAGCATATCGACGCCAGCCGCAAGGGGCGCCAGGCCGAGCAAAACCTCGCTTTGATGAAAAAGGCCGTCGAAAGCTTCCGGATGGAGGATCTGATCTCCAACCCGGAATTGCGGATGAAGCTGGCGCAGGCCGGCTACCGCGGTCGGAACGCGGCCATCAAGTTTCTGTTTATGCGCGTGATGTTGCCGCCGGTGATGGGCATCGGCTCGTTTTTGTATCTGTACTTTATCTATCAGCCCGATGACTGGAATCTGCCGCGATACCTTATGGTTTCGATCGGCGCGGCGCTGTTCGGGTACTATTTGCCGGGCATCTTGCTGCATAACGAGAAAACCAAACGGCAGCAGAACATCACCAAGTATTTTCCGGACGCGCTCGACTTGCTGACGATCTGCATCGAGTCCGGCATGTCGATCGAGCAGTCGTTCAACCGCGTGTCGGCCGAGATCGGGCCGCAGTCGCTGCCGCTCGCCGAAGAGCTGCAGCTCACCACGGCGGAGCTGTCCTATATCGGCAACCGGCGCCAGGCGTATGAGAACCTCGCGCTGCGGACGGATCTGCCGGAAATCCGCTCGGTCGTGTCGGCCTTCACCCAGGCCGAGAGCCACGGCACGCCGGTGGGCGTCGCGCTGCGCACGATCAGCGACGAAAGCCGCACGACGCGGATGAGCAAGGCCGAGCAGAAAGCGGCGGCGCTGCCGGCGAAGATGACGGTGCCGATGATCGTGTTCTTCGTGCCGGCGTTGTTCGTGCTGCTGCTCGGCCCGGCTATGCTGAAGCTTCCGGGCGGTTGATCCGGGCGCTCGCGGCCCGGCGGTCAGCCGTCGACGGCGCGGCTCCAGGGATGGTCGAGCGCGCGGATGCCGCGGGCGGCGTCCAGCGTCGTCTG
This sequence comes from uncultured Neomegalonema sp., assembly GCA_964491865.1. GTDB lineage: Bacteria > Pseudomonadota > Alphaproteobacteria > Rhodobacterales > Rhodobacteraceae > JBCBRF01. The sequence goes on from CAZBIG010000323.1 coordinate 2,617, forward strand.
CGCGATCTCGGGCGGGGCGCCTTCTTCGGCGAAGCGTTTGGCGGCGGCGGCGTCGCCGGCCAGGGTGAGCGCGAGCGCCAGGTTCTGGCGGACTTGCGCGTTGGCGCCCGGGGCGACGGCGGCTTTGCGCAGCAGCGCCACGGCCTTTTCGGGTTCGGCGCTGAGCAGATGGGACAGACCCGCATTGTTCAGCAGAGCGGCGCTCGGGCGTCCGACGCCCATCGCCCGGACGTAATAGGCCTGCGCGTCGCGATGCTCGCCGCGGCGGTCATGGGCGACGCCAAGCGCCTGCAGCACGGCCGGATCGTTCGGCCGCTCGGCGTTCAGCTCGGACAAGAAGCCGACCGCCTCGCTCGGGCGCCCGGCCCCGATCAGCAGTTTGCCGAGCTCGAGCCGGAGCAGCCGGTCTTGCGGGTGGGCGGCCAGACCATCGTTCAGCACCTTCTCGGCTAAGGTGGTGGCGCCCAGATACCGCAGGTGGCGCGCATAGTCGTAGGCGATCCGCCGGTCGCCGGGCCGCTCTTCGTAAAGCTTGCTGAGATGCGCCGCCGCCGCGCCGGTTTCGCCCCGCCGCATCGCCAGCTCTGCGGCTTGCTCGGAGAATTTGCTGAAATCTCCGGCGGAGGGTTGCCGCTGGGCCCGCTCTTCCGGCGCGACCGTATAGGCGGGGTCGATGGTGTCCGCGGCCCCCGAAACGCGCGCCTCCGCCGCCGGGGACGCCGCCGCCGCCTCGGTGGGACGGCTCGCCTCGCGCGCTTTGTCGAGCGCGCACCCGGACAGCAACAACGCGAGCGCGACCGGCTTCGCGAGCCGAACGGCGGGCTTCGAGGCGGGCATGAGGGTTCTCCGAGGTGGTGGGCGCGGCCGCGCGCGGTTTAGATTGGACAAACCCTGCCCCCGACGGTTCAACACTTCCTTAACGACCGGGCGTTCGGCGGCGCGGTTTCTGATGAAAGGCGGCGCGATGAGCGATAGCGGCGGATCCGACACGCGGGCCGACCCCGGTCCGTGCGACGCGCTGGCCTGGGCCGAGGCGCGGGCGGCCGCGGCGCTCGCGCCGGCCGACGCCCGCGCCGTGCCGCTGCATCTGGTCGGCCCCGACAGCCTCGACGCGCTGCCCGCGCCGATGCGCGCCTGGGCCGAGGCGAGCGGCTTTGACGGCTAGTCCGGGGCGTTCGCCTTCTCGCCGGGGGCCGACGCGGCGGTCGCGGCGGGCCTGCTCGGCGTCGGGGCCAAGGCGCCGCTCGCGGCC
>CAZBIG010000324.1:0-3863 GCA_964491865.1 uncultured Neomegalonema sp.
GGAGGAGGCTTGGGGCGGCGACATCATGGGCGTGCCGAACCATGGCCAGCTGCGCATCGGCGACGCGCTGACCGAAGGCGAGGACCTGCGTTTCACCGGCGTCCCGAGCTTCGCGCCCGAACTGCTGCAGGCGGTGCGCGCCACCGACCCGATGAAGGCCAAGCATCTCGACAAAGCGCTGACCCAGTTCGCCGAAGAGGGCGCGGCCAAACTGTTCAAACCCGCGATCGGCTCAGGCTGGATCGTCGGCGTGGTCGGGGCGCTGCAGTTCGACGTGCTCGCGAGCCGGATCGAAACCGAATACGACATCCCGGTGCGCTTCGAGGCCACGCAATACACCAGCGCGCGCTGGGTGTTGGGCGAGCGCGAGGCGGTCGAGCGCTTCGCGGCGGCTAAAAAAGGCCAGATGGCCGCCGATCACGACGGGGACCCGGTCTATCTCACGCGCATCCAGTGGGACATCGACCAAGCGCTGCGCGACTATGACGGGCTGTCGTTGAGCGCCACCAAAGAAGCGGTCGCCTGAGCGGCGCGATCCGACCGCGCTAGGCCGCGTCGCGTCGGGCGGGCGACGTCTCGGGCCCCTCTTCGCCCCTGGCCTGCGACGCGATGCGCGGGGTCGCGGCCGGCCTGGGCGCCGCGGCGTCGGCGCGGGCGTCGTCGGCGTGAGCGTCGTCGGCGCGAGCGTCGTCGGCCGCGCGCTTGGCTTGGCGCCACATCACGATCAACATCGCCACAAGAGCGCCTTTGAACAGCGCGACGACGAGAGCGGTGGAACTCATGGCGGCCTCCCAAAACTTCCAGCGGTAAATGGGCCGGGCGCCGCCAAGAACAACGGTTTCCGGGCGGCCTCGCCTTGGGTGGGCTTTCCCAACGCCGGCCGGCCGGCGGCGCCCTCTCAGGGGCGGGGCGAGGCCGCCCCCGCGCGGCGACCTTAACGCGGGTCGGGCAGCACCATGCCGCGCGCGCGCTTCAACACGTCGTCGCGGGTCCGCTTCAAGGTCGGCACCCCCTGGATCCGGTTCTTCATCCGGTCGCGCGGGCTTTGCGTCGAGGACAACAGCGCGTCCGCCAGCCGACCCCGGTTCTCGTCCGATCCGAGCTGAAGCTCGATCCGCCGGCACATCGCGCGCATCGCGCCGGCGTCGCCGACCGGCGGCCTGCCGGGCGCGCACATCACCCGCACCGCCAAAGCGCCGTGATGTTCGAGTTGCGCGAGCCGGGGCTCGTCGCGCTCCTGCGCCACCTCCCGCACCAGGCACAGGATGCGCGCCGCGACATAGTAAGGCTCGGCGGTCAAGGACGGCGCCAGCAAGCCGTCGTCGACATCTCCCGCGATCGCCGCGAACCCTTTCTCGGCGATCTGCGGCGCCTCGAGAAACACCGCGTAATACGCCCTCAGCAGATCTTCGAGCGACACGCGGCGCCCCTCAAAACTCTTCGGATACTGGCCCGGTCGCCGCTCTAGAAACAGGGTCGGGCCGCCCGAGCGCATCCGTTCGAAGAAGTAGCTTTCGATCGAGAGCGCTTTTTCGCAGGCCGCGAACAGCGCCGCGCCGGTGATCGGGGTCTGCCGGTTGGTCGCGTCGATAATCGCCCGGCGCACGGTGTTGTTGGTGGTGGCGACCAGCTTCACCGGGACATGCACGTCGCCGGCGTCGCGCAGCTGATCGCGCATCTTGTAGATCACCGTGCTCGTCTGCAGGCCGTTCACGATCTGATAATTCGTCAACCGCACGTCGCGGCCGTCTCGGTCGAGCGTATCGGCCACCACCGTCACGCCGTTGTTGCGCAGCAGAAACTCCGCCCGATCCGGCCCGGCCAGGGTGCCGCGGATCCGCTCGTTGACGCCGCGGTCGCCCTGATAGCCGCGAACGTTCTGCGTGAAAATCGCCTCGCGCAAGCCCTGCCCGTCCTCGCGCTCGAGCAGGCTGAGAAACGCGCCGACCGGCACATGGCCGCAATAGCCCGCGCCGACCGCACCGATCCGCGGCAAAGGAATGAGCCCGCCCGCGGGAAGGCGCGCTTCGTAATCCTCGATGTCGATTTCCGCCGGATCGTCGACGTCGCCCGCGCGCAGCGGCAGGCTGGTCGCCATCATGTCGAGGATCCGCGACTTGTCGACGGCTTCGACCTCGACGTCGGTGATCCACGGGGTCGCGCCGATGGTGTCGCGCGCCCGCCGCAACTCGATCTCTTTGGCCGCGTCGCCGTCCCAGGCGCCCAACGCCGCGAGATAGGCCCACACGCCGATTCGCGCCGACAGATCCAGCGCTTCGGCCTGGGTGATCACATGCCCGAGCAGGGCGCGGCGGTCGCCGAGGCCGCCGCCTAGACCGCCCTCTTCCCCGTCTCCGGCCACGCTGTCGCCACGCAGAAACCCGCAGGCCGCGTCGACGAAGGCCCCGATCCGCTCGGGATCGAACCGGTTCGAGCGGCTCGCGCGCACCATGACCAACGCGATCGAAACGCTTTCGCGCGCCTCTTCGAGCAACTCGTCGACCTCTTCGGGCGAATCGACAAGACGCCCGTCCACCATCACCGCCACGCAGTCGAGCGGGGCCTGCTCGTCGGCGGGCAGCAGCAGCCGGCCGAGCTGCAGCGGTTCGAGCTCTTGTTCGTGGAACCGCCGCAGAATGTGGAAGGCGGCGAACCGTTCGAAGACGTCGCCCCGCTCCTTGTCGGACAGCGCGTCGTAATCGAGCCCCAGCTCGGCCGCAAATTCGCGCTGCGCGATCGTGATCGCGTTCGGCGCCCGTCGTTTACGCGATTTCTTCAGACGCCGCCCGGCGTCGCGCCGATCCAGGCTCGGCTTTTTGCTCGCCACAAGCTTCAACATCGTCGGCCTCGCCCTGCCGTAAATGCAACATTGTGGACAACCTACCACGTGTCGATGCCTAAGCAAAGACATCTCCTAGATTTTGTGGGCGATAGTCGGCCGTCGGGCGAAACCCGGCCGAGGCGGTCAAAAATTCGTTCGACCTTGACAAGTTTGCGACGCCTGAGGGCGCGTCGCCGCCCCACATCCGTCGCCTGTCAAACGCCCCTGTTTCCGGCCCGCCGCGATTTTTTATTTGGACGACTCGCGAGCGGCCTGGGCGGCGCGCGCGCGCGGGCGTCTCGCCCCGCGGGACGCCCGCGCGGCAAGAAGACGCTGCGAAAACCCGTGTTGTTGACCCCGCATCTCGCCCAGCTTGACCGAAAAAGCGGCGCTGTTCGCGATTTTCGGCGCGCTTTCATTGACAAAAGGCCTGCACCCTCGCACCTTCGCGCGCGAGCGAGGGCGAAGCGCGATGACTGAGGCGCTTTGTTTTCTGCGCCGCCGCGACGTCCGACGCGTCGCCCCTTTCCGCCGCCAGCGTCGCCCCGGCGTCGTCGCCAGACGCGCCCCACCGGCGGCTCGATCAGGTGATCATGAAGTTTTCAGAACTCGGATTAGATCCGCGCGTGCTCCAAGCCGTCGACGAGGCGGGCTACGAGACGCCGACGCCCATTCAAGAACAAGCCATCCCAGAGGCGCTTGAAGGGCGCGACGTGCTCGGGATCGCGCAAACGGGGACCGGCAAGACCGCCTCGTTCACCTTGCCGATGCTCTGCCATCTGGCGAAAGGCCGCGCCCGCGCGCGGATGCCGCGCTCGCTGATCCTGGCGCCCACCCGCGAACTCGCCGCACAGGTCTCGGAGAATTTCGAGCTGTACGGCAAGCATCTCAATCTCAGCATGGCGCTGCTCATCGGCGGGGTCTCGTTCGCCGACCAAGACCGCAAGATCGACCGCGGCGTCGACGTGCTGATCGCGACGCCGGGCCGCCTGCTCGACCATTTCGAACGCGTGCGTTTGTTGCTGACCGGCATCGATATCAT
>CAZBIG010000325.1:0-3846 GCA_964491865.1 uncultured Neomegalonema sp.
GGTGTCGGCTGGATGGTGCTGATCGCGGCGGAGATGCTTGCCCAGAACCCGGGCCTCGGCAAATTCGTCTGGGATGAGTTCCAGAACGGCTCCAGCCAGTCCCTCGCCAAAATCATGGTGGCGGTGCTGACGATCGGGATCATCGGCTTGCTGCTCGATCGGACCATGTACGCGATCCAGGCGGCCTTCACCCACGCGGCGAAACGTTGAGGAGGCGGGCATGAGCATTCTCGAATACGCAGGCGTTTCGAAAAGCTTCGGCGAAGGCGCAAGACGAGAGGAGGTGTTGGCGGATATCAACCTCTCGGTCGCCCAAGGCGAGTTCGTGGCGATCGTGGGGTTCTCCGGGTCGGGCAAATCGACCCTGATGAACCTCGCGGCCGGGCTGGAACGGCCGACCGCCGGGGAGGTGCGCTTCAAGGGCGCGCCCGTCACCGAGCCGGACCCCGCCCGCGCCCTTGTGTTCCAAAGCTACTCCTTGATGCCGTGGCTGACGGTGCGCGGGAACATCAAGCTGGCGGTCGACAGCCTGTTCGGTTCCGAGAGCAGGGCCGACCGAGAGGCGCGGATCGCCAAATACATCGACATGGTCGGGCTCTCCCATGCCCGCGACCGGCGACCGGCCGAGCTGTCGGGCGGCATGCGCCAGCGCGTGTCGGTGGCGCGGGCGCTGGCGATGAACCCGGAGATGCTGCTGCTCGACGAGCCGCTCTCCGCGCTCGACGCGCTCACCCGGTCCAAACTGCAGGACGAATTCGCCGCGATCTGCGAGCAGGAAAAGAAGACCATCGTCCTGATCACCAATGACGTGGACGAGGCGATCCTGCTCGCCGACCGGATCATCCCGCTCACGCCGGGACCCGGAGCGACGCTCGGCCCCGAGTTCGAGGTGGCCCTCCCGCGGCCGAGAGAGCGCGCCGCGCTGAACCATTCGGACCGCTTCAAACGGCTGCGGGCCGAGATCACCCGCTACCTGATGGAGATCGGGATCGAGGCGAAGGCTTCGGGCGACAGCGGCCGCCAATTGCCGGACGTCACCCCTCTGCACGCGCTCCCGAACGCCTATCGCAGCGCCGCCCAGCCGACGACGCCGCGTCCCGACCGCTACCTCGAGTTTTCGCAGCTCCATAAGGCGTACCCGACGCCGAAGGGGCCGCTGACGGTGGTCGAGGACTTCGAGCTGAAGCTGCAGAAGGGCGAGTTCGTCACGCTCATCGGTCATTCCGGCTGCGGCAAGTCGACCGTGCTCACCATGGCGGCAGGGCTGAACGAGATCTCCAAGGGCGCGATCATCCTCGACGGCAAGCATGTCAAAGAGGCCGATCCCGAGCGCGCCGTGGTGTTCCAGTCGCCCTCGCTGTTCCCGTGGCTCACGGCCAAAGAGAACGTCGCGGTCGGCGTCGACCGGGTCTATCCGAAGGCCAGCCAGGCCGAGCGCCAGGACGTCGTCGAATATTATCTCGAGCGCGTCGGCTTGGCGGACGCGATGAACAAGCCCGCCGCGGATCTGTCGAACGGCATGCAGCAGCGGGTCGGCATCGCGCGGGCCTTCGCGCTGTCGCCGAAGCTGCTGCTGCTCGACGAGCCGTTCGGCATGCTCGACAGCCTCACCCGGTGGGAGCTGCAGGACGTCCTGATGGAGGTGTGGGCCCGCACTGAGGTCACCGCGATCTGCGTCACCCATGACGTCGACGAGGCGATCCTGCTGGCCGACCGATGCGTGATGATGACCAACGGTCCGCGCGCGACCATCGGCAACGTCATGACGGTCGACTTGCCGCGGCCGCGCACCCGCAAGGCGCTGCTCGAGCATGCGGATTATTACGCCTATCGCGAAGAGCTGCTGGACTTCCTCGAGGCTTACGAGGGCGGCGCCGATCCGAAGCGCCCGCTGAAGAAGTCCGTCGCGCAGGCCGATCCTGGGAAAACCGCCTCGAGGGAGGCCGCGTGATGGAAGACCGACGCAAAGCGGAGAAACTGCTGATCATCGGCGCGGGCATGGCGTCCGGCCGGATGCTCGAGGAGCTGCTCGACAAGGCGCCCGGCGCCTTTGACGTCACGCTGGTGAACGCCGAGCCGCGGGGCAACTACAATCGCATCATGCTGTCGCCGGTCTTGGCGGGCGACAAGACCTACGCCGAGATCGTCACGCATGACGACGCCTGGTACGCCGACCGGGGCGTGCGCACGGTGTTCGGTCGGCGGATCGTCGACATCGACCGAGCGGCCCGCATCGCCCGCGACGACGCCGGCGAACGGCACGCCTATGACCGGCTGGTGCTGGCGACAGGCTCGGATCCGGTCGTGATCCCGGTTCCCGGTCACGACCTCGAGGGCGTGATCGCCTATCGCGACCTCGAAGACACCGAGAAGATGATGGCGCTCGGCGCGCAGCCCGGCGCAAAGGCGGTCGTCATCGGCGGCGGGCTCGGCGGGCTCGAGGCGGCTGCGGGGATGGCGGCGCGCGGCGTCGACGTCACGGTGCTGCATCTGACGCCGACCCTGATGGAGCGGCAGCTCGACGAGGCCGCCGGCGCGCTGTTGCGCCGCTCTCTCGAGGCGAAGGGCATCAAGGTCGTCACCCGCGCCCGCACCGAGGAGATCCTCGGCCATGAGGGCCGCGCCCGGGGCGTGCGTCTCGACGACGGCGCCGAAATCGCCGCCGATCTGGTGTGCATGGCGGTCGGCATCCGCCCCAGCGTCGCCGTCGCCAAAACGGCGGGCGTCGAGGTCAATCGCGGCGTGCTGGTCGATGACGGCATGGCCACCTCCGATCCGCATATCTTCGCGGTAGGGGAATGCGCCGAGCATCGCGGGGCGGTCTACGGCCTCGTCGCGCCTCTCTACGACATGGCCAAGGTGCTCGCCGCCCGGCTCGCGGGGGACGCGGACGCCGCGTTTCTTGGCTCGGTCACCTCGACAAAGCTGAAGGTCACAGGGTGCGACGTGTTCTCCGCTGGCGACTTCGCCGAGGGCGACGGTCGCGAGGAGATCGTGTTCCGCGACGCCGCGCGCGGGGTCTATAAGCGCTTGGTGCTCGAAAACGATCGCCTGATCGGCGCGGTCATGTTCGGCGACACCGCTGACGGCGCCTATTTTTTCCAGCTGTTGAAAGACGGAACCGACATCTCGGCGATGCGGGACACCGTCATTTTTGGTCCCGCCTTCGCGGAAGGCGGCGCCGCGGACCCTTTACAAGCCGTTGCAGCGTTGCCGCCTGACGCCGAAATCTGCGGCTGCAACGGCGTGTGCAAAGGGGCGATCGTCGCCGCGATCACCGAGAAGGGGCTGACGAGCCTGGCGGCGGTGCAGGCGCACACCAAGGCGTCGTCCTCCTGCGGGACGTGCGCGGGCTTGGTCGAGCAAGTTCTCGCCCTGGAGCTGGGCGACGGCTACCAGGCCCAGACCGTCGAGCCGATGTGCGGCTGCACCGAACTCACGCATTTCGACGTGCGTCGGCTGATCGTCTCGCAGCAGCTCAAGACGATCCCGGACATTCTGCAGGCGCTCGAGTGGAAAACCTCGTGCGGCTGCGCGAAATGCCGCCCGGCGCTCAATTATTACCTGCTCTGCGCCTGGCCGGGAGAGGCGGTCGACGACAATCAGAGCCGGTTCATCAACGAGCGGGTTCACGCGAACATTCAGAAGGACGGCACCTATTCGGTGGTTCCGCGGATGTGGGGCGGCATGACCTCGGCCGACGAGCTGCGCGCCATCGCCGATGTTTGCGACAAGTACAAGATCCCCACGGTGAAGGTGACCGGCGGCCAGCGTATCGACATGCTGGGCGTCAGGAAGGAGGACCTGCCGGGCGTCTGGTCCTATCTCGGCAAATCCGGCTTCGTG
>CAZBIG010000326.1:0-3839 GCA_964491865.1 uncultured Neomegalonema sp.
GGCCGATAACGGCGGAAACCGCCTTATCGGCCGTCCCAGACAAACACAGTTGCCCCGCCGGCGCTCCGCCGCCCGGTCGCCCGCCGCCGCGTCAAATCAGCAGCAGCGCCGCCACGCCGAGGAAGGCGAAAAACCCCACCACGTCCGTCACCGTGGTGACGAACACCGCCGAGGCGAGCGCGGGGTCCTGCCCCGCTTTCTCGATGCCGAGCGGGATCAAAATGCCCGCGAGCCCGGCCGCCAGCATGTTGACGACCATCGCGATCGCCAGCACCACCCCCAGCATCACGCTGCCGAACCAAATCAATCCGATCACCCCGACGATCACGGCGAAGGCCAGGCCGTTCAACAGGCCGACCAAGGTCTCGCGCAGGATGATCCGCATCGCGTTCGTCCGCGTCAGATCTTTGGTGGCGAGCGCCCGCACCGCCACGGTCAAGGTCTGCGTTCCGGCGTTGCCGCCCATCGACGCGACGATCGGCATCAGGATCGCCAGCGCCACCACCTGCTCGATCGCTTCGTCGAAGAGGCCGATCACCAGCGACGCCAGCACCGCGGTCGCCAGGTTCACCGCCAGCCACGGAAAACGCCGCCAAGTGACCCGGGCGACCGCGTCGCCCAGGCTCTCGTCGCCCACGCCGCCCAGACGCAAGATGTCCTCTTCGGCCTCTTCGTCGAGCGCCTGCATGGCGTCGTCGATGGTGATCACGCCCACCAGCCGCCCGTCGCCGTCGAGCACGGGCGCCGAGACCAGATGATACTGATTGAACGCGTAGCCCACATCCTCTTGGGGCTGATCGACCTTGAAGCTCTTAAAGTCGGTCTCCATCAGCGCCTCGAGCGCGACCTCGCGGCGCGCGCCCATCACGCGCGACAGCGGCACGGTGCCGACCGGGTGAAAAGCGGGGTCGACCACCATGATCTCGTAGAAATGCTCGGGCAGCTCCTCGGAGGCGCGCATCTCGTCGATCACCTCGCCCACCGTGCGAAACGGCGGCGCGGCGATCAGCTCGCGCCGCATCAGGCGGCCCGCGGAGTATTCCGGATAGCTGAGCGAGCGCTCGATCGCGACCCGCTCGCCGGCGTCGAGCGCCTTCAGCACCTCGCTCTGGGTTTCGGGTTCGAGATCCTCGACCAGATAGACGACGTCGTCCGTCTCGAGCTCCCGGAGCGCCTCAGCGAGGTCGGAGGCGGGCAGCAGGGCCACCACCTCGTCCCGCACGCTCTCTTCAAGCTCCGAGAGGATCTCGCCGTCGAGGTCGGGCCCGGTGAGCTCGACGAAGCGCCGACGCTGATCCGGACCCATCTGTTCGATCAGATCGGCGACGTCGGCCGGGTGCTGGTCCTCGATCAAGGCCAGCAGCGCCTCTCGCTGCTCTTCGCTCAGCGCCAACAGCACGGCGCGCACCGTCTCGAAATCTATGGCCAGATCGCCGGACGAGGCCAACGCCTCGGCGTCCTCTTGCGCCTGAGCGAGCGCGAAGGGGGTGGCGTTGTCGAGCGCGGGCGGCGGCTCGGCCCGCCCCTTCTCGGGGGTGGGGTCGCTGCTCGGTTCGCGGTCGGTCATGCGCGCTTCCTCGGCCCGAAAGACCGCCACGGCGCGGCCGGCCGCCAGCACTAGCGCTTGGAACGGAGCGCGGACAAGAGCGACGTCCGCGCGACCGTCTGCGGCCCGCGATCAATCGCGCGGCGCGGCGTCGATCGGCGCGGGGCCGCCCGCGGCCGTAGCGCGCGCGGCGTCGGACAGGGCCCGGCGCAGCGCGTCCGCGAGCCCGATCCGCTCTTCAGCGGTCAAAAAGGCGCCGAGCTCGACCTCTCGCCCGGACGCGCTCAGCACCAGATATTTGGGCACCCGACGCGTATCGATCAGCGAGACCCGCACCCAGTGGGGGTTGGCCTCCCAAACCCGCTCGCGACCGTTCGGCTCGTTGCGCACCACGCGCAGCCGGTCCGGCCAGACGGACACCGTCTCGCGCACGCGTCCCGCGCGATAGGTGAGCTGCACCAGCCCCCACAGGAGCGTCAGATCGAGCAGGATGAAGCCGAGCAGGACCCAGGCGGCGTCGGTGCCGAGGATCGGCGCGAGCGGGATCATCATGCCGAGAGCCGCGACGAGCATCACGCGGCGAAAGCCCGCCAAACTCAGCGAGCGATGCGGCCAGAGGGTGAAGGTCGCGACCGGCGCCGCGTCGGACGCCGGCGACGTCGTGGAGGTCGAAGCATCGATCATCGCCAGGCCGCCTTTCCGCGCCGCCGCGCGTCGGTCATCGGGTGTCGCCGCTCGTATCGCGCGGACCCGCGGACCGGCCGTCGCGCGGACCGGCCGCGACCGGCCGCCCGAAGACCGCGGCGTAGATCAGGAGGGCCGGCAGCGACGCCGCGGCCGCGGTCAACGGCCCCGCCGCAAAATGGTTCGCCCCCACCCAAAAGGCCAGCGCGGCGTCCAACGCCGCCGACCTCGGCGCGTCGGGGTCGATATAGGCCCGCCCGTCCCAGACCATCGACAGTCGGAGCGCGCCGAGATAGCCGGCCGCGAGCCCGACGGCCGCGAGGGCCCAATGCGCTAAGGCCGGACCGCGCGGGATGCGCCGGCCGACCACCGCCGGGAAGAGCTGAAGCAGCGCCGCGATCCCGAGCAGCGCCGCGGCCCCGCCCAGAGCCGTCGTCTGCACCCCGACCACCGTGTACGTGTCGCGATAGGCGCTGAGCGCGTTCCGGGCCGAAGCGAGCCCGGCCCAAACCGCCCCGCCGCCCAGAAGCGCCCCGGTGACGGCCCAGAGAAAGGGCGGATGCGCCGCCAGCCACCCCTCTCGCCCCGGCGCGCGCCGCCCGCACAGGCGCGTCGCCGTCCAGACCGCCGCGGCGACCGCCGCCACGCCGAGCAGCGCGAAGAGCTCGGGCCCGCCGATCGCCCACAAGAAATGTTCGTAGAAAAGCGGCGAGTCGCCGGGGGACGGGTCGAAGAACCCCTGATCGCGCGTCATCGCCGCCCCTTCCGCCGTCTTCGCCAGCGTTAGGCTGTTGGCCCCGGCGGATGATCGTCAGCCGGCGCGCGTGTCGGTTTGTCTCGGAGCGTTCGGGCGCGCCGACAGCGCGGCGCGCCCGAACCTTGAAAGACGGCCCGGGGGCTCGCTCGGATCGCGACGCCCCGGGCCGTGGAGCTTAGTGCGCCCAGGGCGCCGCTTTGCCGCGGAAATCGGGGAGCGTCTCGAAGGTGTGCTCCGGCGGCGGCGACGGCAGGGTCCATTCGAGCGTGTCGGCATGCTCGTTCCACGGGTTGGCGGCCGCCTTGCGCCCGTAGGCGAGGGCGTAGAACACCAAGCCGATGAAGAACAGGAACGACCCGAACGACAGGAACGCGCCCAGCGACGAGACGTAGTTCCAATAGGCGAACTCGACCGAGTAGTCGATGTACCGCCGCGGCATGCCGGCCAGCCCGATGAAGTGCTGCGGGAAGAACGTGATGTTCGACCCGATGAACATCGTCCAGAAGTGCAGCTTGCCGGCAAACTCGGGGATTTCGCGACCGGTCATCTTCGGGAACCAATAGTACAGCCCCGCGAAGATCCCGAACACCGCGCCCAGGCTCATGATGTAGTGGAAGTGAGCCACCACGAAGTAGGTGTCGTGATAGACCCGGTCCGTGCCCGCCTGGCTCAGCATGATGCCGGTGACGCCGCCGAACGTGAACAGGAAGATAAAGCCGATCGCCCACAACATCGGGGTGCGGAAATCGATCGACCCGCCCCACATCGTCGCGATCCAGCTGAAGATCTTCACGCCCGTCGGCACCGCGATCGTCATCGTCGCCAGCATGATGTACATCTGCGCGTCGAGCG
>CAZBIG010000327.1:0-3835 GCA_964491865.1 uncultured Neomegalonema sp.
CGCTCTGGAAGACGCCGCTCACCACCGCGACGGGCGCGCGCGCCCAGCCGCGCATGGCCGAGGCCGCGAAGGCGCTGGCCGCCGCGGTCGCGGCGCCGCCCGGCGGCGAGACGAAGTCGAAGAAGACGCCGGAGAAGACGCCGCTGAAAGTCCGCGCCATCCGGGCCGAGGCCGGCTTCCACCTCGGCCCGCGCTGGCGCAGGAACGGCGCGCCGACGGGTCCGACGCTCTCCGCGGCCGACGCCGAGGCGCTCGAGGCGGCGCTGACGATCGGGCTCGAACGCGGCGCGCCGCCGGCCGCGCTCGCGGAACGCGCCGACGATCCCTGCGCCCTGCTCCGGTTCCTGGCGCCGCGCCTCTGGCGGCGCCTCAAGCGGGAGCTGAGGACGGCCGGCCTGGCCTGAGCCGGGCCGCGTAAGCCGACTTCGCCGGACCGATCCTCCCCAACCGATCCTCCCCCCAAAGGAGTCTGCGCCATGCGCAAGAACCGCACCGCCAACGCCCGCTCCCGCAGCGCCGCCGAGCGCCACGCCGCGCCCCCGAACGCCGAGGGACGGGACGCGACGCCCGCCGGGACCGCGCCGCCGGTCGAGGCGCTCCGCCCCGCCGCCGAGACGCTCTACGCCGATCAGCTCGCCGCGCTGGCCGAAGCGGACGCGGCGGCCAAGGCTTGGCGCCCGTTCGACTGGAAGCTCTCCGCGGCCTCGACGGTCCTCTTCATCATGGGCGGCCAGACCGTCTGCGGGGTCCCGATCACGCCGAAATATGTCGGCGACAAGCGGCTGATCGAGGCCTGCGTGGCGACCCTCGCCACCAACCGCGCCCTGCTGCTGGTCGGCGAGCCCGGCACGGCGAAGTCGCTGGTCTCCGAGCTCCTCGGCGCGGCGATCTCGGGCGATTCCCGCCTACTGGTGCAGGGCTCGGCGGGCTCGGACGAGCATCATCTGCGCTACACCTGGAACTACGCGGAATACTTCTCGAACGGCATGTCGCGGCGCGCCCTCGTCGCCTCGGCGATCATGCGGGCGATGGAGGCCGGCCAGGTCGCGCGGATCGAGGAGTTCACGCGGATGGCCCCGGAGGTCCAGGACGCGCTGATCAGCATCCTCTCCGAGAAGGAGATCCCGATCCCCGAGCTCGAGACCATCGTCTCCGCCAAGCCGGGCTTCAACGTGATCGCCACCGCCAACGACCGCGACCACGGCGCGCACGAGCTCTCGGCCGCGCTTCGGCGCCGCTTCAACGTCGTGCGCCTGCCGACGCCGGCCTCGAAGGCCAAGGAGGCGGAGATCGTGCTGCGCCGGACCCAGGCCGAGCTGGCGCGGCTCGACCTGCCGAAGCGCGACATGGCCCTGACCGAGCCGCGCAACGTGGTGATGAGCGCGTTCCGCGAGCTGCGCGGGGCCCAGCCCGCCTCCGGCGCTCGGCCGGGGCGCGCGCTGTCCTGCCCGCTGTCGACGGCGGACGCCATCGCCACGCTGGCCGCCGCCGCCTGCGAGGGCGCTCTGTTCCAGGGCGGCGCGGTGTCGCCCGAGGTGATGGGCCGCCATCTTGGCATGGCGCTGCTGCGCGAGCCGGTCCGCGACGGGCCGGCGGTGCTCGCCTACGCCGACCGTCGCCTGTCGAGCGGGTCGGTCTCCGAGTTCGAGCGCAAGGCGCTGAAGACCCTCAAGGAGTTCGCGACATGAGCGCGGCTGCGCCGTCTGATCCCCGAAACGCCGATCGACGAAACAGGCTCACGGTCCTCGGGGTCCGTCATCACTGCCCCTATGTCTCGGCGGCGCTCGAGACCTGGCTCGCGGCGCGGCGTCCGGCTCTCCTGCTGATCGAGGGGCCTGCGGATCTCACCGCGGCTCTCTCGGAGGCGGCGCACCCGGACATGCGCCCGCCGGTGGCGCTGGAGGCGATCGCCGACGGCGACCCGACCGTCGGCGTGTCGCTGCCCGTGCTCGAATGGAGCCCCGAATGGCGCGCGTTGCTCTGGGCGGCGCGGAACGGCGCGACGGCGCGGCTGATCGACCTGCCGGCCGAAGCGCTGGTCGCGCCCGACGGCGCGGCTGGCCGGCGTCACGGCCTTTGGTTCGAGGCCGCCGACGGGCCGCGCCGGGTGATGGACGCGCCCGCCGACGCCAGCCTCGGAACCGGGCTCGACGCCGAGATCGTCCGCGCGCTCAGCCGGCCGTTCGACGCGGCGGCGGAGCGGGACGGCTTCTTCGACGCCGCCGGCCGGCCGGACGGCGCCGCCTGGTGGCGCGAGCGCTGCGCCGGCGGGGAGACGCCGGAGGCGCTGTTCGACTCGGTGCGGGAGGAGGTCGCCGCGGCGAAGCCGTTCCGGGAGGCGCGCGCGGCCGCTGCGGACACGCCCTTCGGCCGGTTCGAGGCGGCGCGCGAGGCCTGCATGCGCGCCGCGAGCGACGCCGCGTTGGCCGAGGCCGCGGGCGACCGCGCCTCGGGCGCATCGCCGGAGGACGGCGAGATCGCGGTGATCTGCGGGGCCGCCCACGCCCCGGAGCTGACGCGCCCCGCCGACGCGGCCGACCGCGCCCTGGTCGCCGAGCTGCCGGCCGCGCCCGTGAAGATCGGCTGGTCACCCTGGAACGAGGCGCGGTTCGCGCTCTCCAGCGGCTACGGCGCCGGCATGGTCGCGCCCGCCTGGGACCGGCTGCTTTGGGAGTCGCGCGCGCCGCTCGCGCCCGCCGGCTCTGAGGAAGGGGAGGACCGCGGCGGCGCGCGGCCGGTCCGCCTGCGCCCGACCCGCGCCCTGGCGGAGTGGACCGCGCAGGCCGGGCGTCGCCTGCGGGCGGACGGCGAGATCGCGTCGACCGCCGCCAGCGTCGCCGCCGCGGCGACGGCCGCCGCGATGGCCGCGATCGGCGAACGCGCCGCGCCCGGGCTCGACGACGTCAAGGCGGGCCTTGCCGCCTCGGTCTGCGGCGGCGACCTCGGGCTGTCGGAGCGGCTCTGCGAGCGGCTCTCGATCGAGACCCGCGTCGGCGCGACGCCGCCGGGCTCCGCGAGCGCGTCGGTGGAGGCGGATTTTCTGGCGAGCCTGGCGCGGTTCGGTTTGTCGACCGCAATCGTCGACCTGACCCTCGACCGTCGCCGGCCGCGGGACCGCGAGTGCGCCGCCCTGGCGCGCCGCATTGGCGCGCTCGGCGGAGAGTGGGCGCGGCCCCGCCCGTCCGGCGGCCCGGAGCAGGAGCATATCGAGCGCTGGACGCTCGACTGGCGCCCCGAGCTGCGGGTGACGCTGGCGCGGGCCGCCGCCTGGGGGCGCTGCGTGCTCGACGCGGCGGAGGCCTGCCTCTCGTGGCGGGCGCGCGGCCTCGAGCGGATCGCCGACGCCGCGCACCTCGCCGAGACGGCTCTGGCGGCGGAGCTGCCGGGTGCGTTCGCGGCGGCGCGGGATCGGATCGCGGCGCTGGCGGCGCGCGGCGGGGTGGCGCTCGAGCCCGTCGCCGGCGCGGCGGATCCCGACTCGGAGCTGGCCGCCGCGCTGATCTGCGCTGTCGGCGAGGAGGACGCGCCGGAGGCCCGGCCAGGCGCGCCCTCCCCGCTCGCGGCGCTCGAGGTCGCGCCGTTGCTGGCGCGCGCGGCCTTTCACATCCGCCGGTCGCGGCGCGGCGGGGCGGAGGGCCCGTTCGCCGCCTCCCGCGAGGCGCTCGCCGTCGCCCTGGCCCGGCCGCTGTCGCGCGATCTGGCGGCGGCGGCGGAGGCGGTGCGGTCCGACGAGCGGCGGGCCGCCGAGCTGCAGACCGCCATGCTGGCCCTCGACGCCGCCCTGCGCGCCGCGGGCGCCGGCGGCGGCGGCCTCGCGAAAACCCGCGCCGCCTGG
>CAZBIG010000328.1:0-349 GCA_964491865.1 uncultured Neomegalonema sp.
GGCGACGCGGCGCTCGAGGCGCCCGGCCAATTGTCGAGCCATTACGCGCCGGGCGCGCGCCTCAGGCTGGACGCGGCGACGCCGAGGCCGGGCGAGGCGTGGCTCGGCTTCGGCGCCGACCCGCCGTTCGAGACGGCCCCGAGGGCCCGCGAGACCCTGTCGCCGTCGGGCGATCTCGCCGAGGCGGCCGCCCGCCTGTTCGCCGCGCTCCGGACGCTCGACGCGACCATTGGCGGGCGCGGAACCGTCGCCGTGGCCCCGATCCCCGAGACGGGTCTCGGCGCCGCCGTCAACGACCGCCTCCGCCGGGGCGCGGCGCCCCCGCCCCGGGAGCCACCCGCAAAGCGGG
>CAZBIG010000328.1:359-3808 GCA_964491865.1 uncultured Neomegalonema sp.
CCCCGCGCCGGGGGGGCGGGGGCGGCGGGCCCCGGAGAGCCTCCCGAAGAGCGCTTCGGAGAGCGCTTTGGAGAGCGCTTCGGAGAGCGCTTTGGAGAGCGCCTCGACACGGGGGCGAGAGAGGGACCGGACGCACCGGCCGACGACCGGTCTTGACCGCCGCCGGTCGGCCGACCGCCCGGCCGGACCAAGCTTTCGGAACGCGCCCGGGGGATCGACATCGCGGCCGCGCGCGTCACTCTGTCAACGCCGCGGCCCACGCGCCGCGGCTAAACGGGCCGGGCCGCCCGCCAGACGCTTTTAAGGCGGACCCGCGGGGCCGAAAACGCATGAGGGCGAGATGACTGCAGACGCGGCGCTCAGGCCCGCCGATCCGGCGCTGCTGACGCGCCTGAAGACGGCGCTCGGCCCCATCGGCTGGGTCGACCCCGCCGATCACGCGCGTTACCTCGAAGAACCGCGCGGGCGCTGGCGCGGCGAGGCGGCGCTCATCCTGCGCCCAAGCTCGACCGAAGAAATCGCGCTGGCGATCCGAGAGGCCGCGGCCGCGCGGGTCCCGATCACGCCCTACGGCGGCGGCACCGGTCTGGTCGGCGGCCAGATCGTGACGGACGGCCCGCGCCCGCTCCTGGTCTCGCTCGAGCGCATGAACCGGATCCGCTCGCTCTCGCTCGAGGACGACGTGATGATCGTCGAGGCCGGCGCGACCTTGCAGAGCGTGCGCGAGGCGGCGGATGCGGCCGGGCGGCTGTTCCCGCTCAGCTACGCCAGCCAGGGGACCGCGACGATCGGCGGCGCGCTCGCGACCAACGCGGGCGGCGTCCAGGTGCTGCGTTACGGCAACGCGCGCGATCTGTGCCTCGGCGTCGAGGCCGTGCTGCCGGAGGGGCGGATTTATTCGGGTCTGCGGGGCCTGCGCAAAGACAACACCGGCTATGACCTCCGCCACCTGCTGATCGGCTCGGAGGGCACGCTCGGGATCATCACCGCCGCGGCGCTGAAGCTCTACCCGCGCCCCGCCGAGACCGCGACCGCGATGGCGACGCTCGGCCGCGTCGAGGACGCGATCGCGCTGCTGCGCGCCCTGCAGGCGGCGGCGGGCGACAGCGTCACGGCCTTCGAGCTGATGAGCGCGACCGGCCTCGGCTTCGTCTTCGACCAGATCGACGGGCTGCGGGATCCCTTTCCGCCCGAACCGCGCTCGGACGCCGGCGGGGGCGCGGCGCGCGCGCCCTGGACCGCGCTGATCGAACTCTCCGGTCTCGGGGCGCGCGACCGGCTTGAACATACGCTCGGCCGGGCGCTCGAAACCGGCGGCGCGATCGACGCGGTGGTCGCCGCCTCGGAGGCGCAGCGCGCGGCGCTGTGGCGGATCCGAGAGGACATGCCGCTCGCCAACCGCGCGGTCGGCGCCATCGCCAGCCACGACGTCTCTCTGCCGATCTCGAAGATCCCCGCCTTCGTCGAAGCCGCCCGCGCCGCCATCGCCGAGCTCGACGCCGGCGTGCGGATCAACTGTTTCGGGCATCTGGGCGACGGCAACCTGCACTACAACCAGTTTCCCGCGCCGGGGCGGGCCCGCGCCGACTACGCCGCGCTCGCCCCGCGGCTGACGCGGCTGACGCACGACCTGGTCGACGCCTTCGGCGGCTCGATCAGCGCCGAACACGGGATCGGCCGCTTGAAGACCGCGGACCTGGCCCGCTACGGGGATCCGACGAAACTGGCGGCGATGCGGGCGATCAAGACCGCGCTCGACCCGTCGGGCGTCATGAACCCCGGGGCCGTGCTGCCGATCGAGGGCGGCTGAGCGCCTCAGCGCCCGACCGCCCGGGCGCCCGGCGCCGGGGCGCAGGGCCGTGACACCAAGCCGGAGGATCCGATGGCCGCGCCGCTCTATTTCGAGGATTTCGCCGTCGGCGACGCGTATGACTGCGGTGCCTGGTCGTTGACCGCCGCCGAAATCACCGCCTTCGCCGAGCAGTTCGACCCCCAGCCGATGCATCTCGATCCGGCGGCCGCGCAGCAGTCCATGCTCGGGGGCCACGCCGCCAGCGGCTGGCACGTCTGCGCGCTCGGCATGCGGCTGTTCCATGACGGGCTGCTCAACCGCGTCCGCGGCCAAGGCAGCCCCGGGATCGCCGAAACCCGCTGGCGCCGGCCCGCGCGCGCCGGGGCGCGGCTGGGGCTGACGCTGTCGATCGCCGAGAGCCGGCCCTCGCGCAGCCGGCCGTCCTTGGGCCTGGTCGGGTTCGCCACCCGCATCGAGGATCGCGACCGGGGCGAGACGGTCTGCGTCCAGCGCTTCTCGGTCCTGATCGAACGCCGCGCGCCGCCGGCGCCCAAAATGGAGATGGAGACGGAGACGGAGACGGAGACGGCGACGGTCTCGCCCCGGCGCCCCGCCCCCGCCTCCGAGGCCGACGCGAACCCGCTTGACGGGGCCGGGCCGCCGCCGCCCTGGCGGCGCGCCGGCGAGATCCCGATCGGCCGCACGTTCGATCTCGGCGCCGAGACGGTCTCGGCCGAGGCCATCATCGCTTTCGCCGAGCAATTCGATCCGCAGCCCTTTCACCTCGACCGCGAGGCCGGCCGCGCGAGCCTGTTCGGCGGCCTGGCCGCCAGCGGTTGGCACACCGCCGCGCTCTGGATGCGCCGCCAGGTGCTGGCGCGGCGGGACGCGCTTGCGACGCTCGACCCGGCCGCCCGCGCGGACGCCGCCGCCGCGGCCGGCCCAGGGCTCGGCTTCGTCGACCTGGCCTGGCGACGCCCAGTGCTCGAAGGCGACCGGCTGCGTTTTTTCACCCGCGTCGCTGAGGTCGCCCCGTTCGAGGCGCGCCCCGGCTGGGCGCGGGTGGTCGCCGACAACGGCGCGGTGAACCAAAAGGGGGCCGTCGCGCTCCGGTTCCGGAGCGAGGCGCTCGCCCGGCTCTGACGCGCGGGCGTCGCCTCGCCCGCAGGGACGAACCGAACGGGCGACAACCCGGACCCGGGGCGAAGTTGGGAGCGGACGCGAAATCCGGATCGTCTCGGGAGCCGCTTCGGGGCCGGCGTCGCCGGCTCTCGGCGCGGCGGCGGCGATCCGACGCGGGTCAGTCGCCCGGAGGCCGCACATCCTCGCGCAGGATCCGGGGCGGGCGGAACACCACGTCCTCTTCGGCGGTGACGACCGTCTCGATGGTGAGTGCGAACCGGGCGCGGAAGGCCTCGACCACCTCTTGCACCAGCTCTTCAGGGGCCGAGGCCCCGGCGGTCAGCCCGACGGCCGAGACCGTCTCGAACCAGCGCCAGTCGATATCGGACGCCCTCTGCACCAGCACGGCGTGCGGGCACCCGGCGCGGCTCCCCGTCTCGACCAGGCGTTTCGAATTCGACGAGTTCGGCGCCCCGACCACCGACAGCGCGTCGATCTTAGGCGCGATCGCCTTCACCGCCTCCGGACGGTACGT
>CAZBIG010000329.1:0-3806 GCA_964491865.1 uncultured Neomegalonema sp.
GTCGATCGAGGTCGAAGACGCGCTGTATCAGCACCCTGCCGTGGCGATGGCGGCGGTGGTGGCGCGGCCCGACCCGAAATGGGGCGAGACGCCGTGCGCGTTCGTCGAGCTGAGAGAGGGCGTCGCGCCGCCGACCGAGGCCGAGGTGATCGCCTTCCTGCGCGACCGCATCGCCCATTACAAAGCGCCGCGACGCGTGGTGTTCGGGCCGTTGCCGAAGACGAACACCGGCAAGATCCAGAAATTCGTGCTGCGCGACCAGGCCAAAACGATCTGAGCGCGACCGGGTCCGGGCCCGGTTCACGCCCGGCCCGGGGTCGTTCAGGCGGTCTCCGGTCGCGGGGGGGGCGGAGGGCGCTTGACGCCGCCCGCCGGGTCGCGCGCGCCGCTTACTGGCCGGTCGGGGCGGTCAGGGCGTCGGTTTCCGACGGGGTCAGGGTCACGGCGCGCAGCTGGATGTACTGGGCGCTTTCGACCTGCCGATAGATCACGAAGTAGTAGCCGGTCAGCCGGACCACCGCGCCGCCCTGACCCAGCTGATCGCTGTACTCGCAGAACGCGTCGTTGGCCCAGTGATCGGTGCGGTTGCCCGGATAAATCGAGGCCAGCACCGCGCCGTCTTGGGTCTGCACTTCGAAGAAATACCGCAGCCCGTCCTCCATATCGAGCGGGCCGTAATTGCCGGCCCGGCAGCCGGAGGGCTCTTCGGTGAAGCCGGTCTCGAGCCGACGCTTCACCTGTTCGGCGACGCTCGGGTTCGGCAGCGCGATCGAGAGATCGAGCTTGGCGAAGACGCCGTCGACGATTTGCGTGGGCGTCTGGATCGGGAAAGTCTGACCGTCGATCGTCACGCTCGCGTCGAATTCGTTGGTCGCGAGGTTCAGCTCGATCTTGGTCTCCTGAAAGGTCCGCGCCGAGGCGGGGTTGGCGACGACGATCGCCAGCAGGCACGCGGCGCCGGCGGCGCGGAAGGCGGTGAAGATGGTCTGAAGCATCGGTGTCCCCTATCGCTGCGCCCGTTCCGACATGCCGTATCGCTTTTGGCGCGTGGTTCTGGTCTGGCGCGGTGTCCTCATCGGCCCGGACGACGCTTGGCGGCGGTCCGAAATTCGTCTAGCGCGGCCGCCGCCGCCCGCGGGGGGCGATCCGGGACCGGATCTCGCGGCGTCCGCCTCAGGGCTCGTCCGTCGCGACGCCGGGCGAGCCGAAGATGAAGTCCCACAAGGTCCGGCTGTTCGCCAATTTCACCGCGTCGCCGAGCGCTTCGATACGATCTTGCGCCGCGCGCGCCGCCTGCCGCTGGTCTTCGATCGACGCGTTTGTCGTCACCAGAGCCTTCTGCAGCTCGGCGTTCTGGCGCCGAAGCTCGGTCACCCGCTTGCTTTCGGAGGTCAGGAACGCGCGCAGCAGCTGGACCTCGTTCCGAAGCGCGACGTTCGCGTCGCCGAGGGCGTCGATTTCGAACTGCTGATCGTCGTCGGCCTCGCGCAGCGCGACGGCTTGCTCGGTGGTCGACGCTTCGAGCTTGGCCAGGGCGGCGGCGACCGCTCCGAGCGTGGTCTCGAGATTGATGATCTTCTCTTCGGCCGTCCGCAGGCGTTCGTTGGTCTCTTGCAGGGCGAGGCGGGTCAGCTGCTCTTCTTTGCGCGCTTCGGCGGCCTCCTGCTCGGCTTGAGCCTGCGCGGCCGCTTCTTCGGCGTCGCGGCGCTGCCGCTCGGCGAAATCGGTGGCCGGCACGGCGACGCCGGCGGTCTGCAGAATGTTCTGGAAGGCCACGGCCTCGCCCGCGATCTTTTCCTTTTTGTCGACGCCGTTGATGATGCGGCGCGCGCCGGCCCAGTCGGCTTTTTGGTTCGGTGGGAAGAAATTCAGCAAGCAATAGGTCGTGTACCACCCCCGAAACATGCCGCTGTAAGTGATCCGGATGGACGATCGCTCGTCCAGCGCATTGTCCGGCTCCCAGTAATACGACCTTTCTTTAAAGTCTTCGGCTTCGGGGTCGATCCCAAGATACTGATCGGCTTTTTTGTAATTCGTGTCCCAGGTCAGCTGCACATAGCCGCGGCCGAAATAGGCGCGGCCGGTCTCTTCGACGGGGCGCCAATAGATGTTGCGCGTGCGGTTCGCGAAATATTTGTCGAGCGCGCGGATCGCCTCCTCGTCGGTGTCCGCGAACGCCTCGCGAATCGGATACATCCGTTGGCCGGTCTCGTGCCACGCGGTCGCTAAAATATAGGCGAGCATGCGCGTGTCTTCGAGCGCGTAATTCTCGTTCCATTCGTCGATGATGGCGTCCGTGCCGGCGAAATGCCGGCCCTCGCGCGTGTATCGGCTGAAACTCTCCCGCGCGGCTTGGTAGAAGGCGGGTTTGTCGATGACGGTGCGGCCGCCATACTGCTCGATAAACGCCGCGTTGTTCTCGGCCGAGCAGAGCGCGGCCGACTTGTTGCGCGCTTCCGCGGAACCGGCGAACAGAGCGGCCGCCGCTGCGGCGGCGACGAGCGCGGCGCAAAGCGGCCGGGCGAAGATCGAGGCGGCGACGGTCGTCGGCACGGCTGTTCCCCATCCCTTGCGGTCGTTCCGCGCGGACGACGCCGCGTCCGGCCTTCCGACCTCAGCCGCTGGCGCGGCGACCAAAAACGCGCGCAAGATCCGCAGCGCGTTCTTCCCCTCCACCGTCACCTAAGCGATGGGGCGTCGCGATGGCAATTTCGAGTGCGCGTCGCGGCGTCAGCGGCCCGCGGCCCGCGACGTTCGCACCACAGTCGCGTCGTCGCCGGGGCCGGGACGGCGCGGCCGTCAGGCCATTTCCGCCAGGCGCGCCAGGGCGTGGTTCAGCTTTCCGCTTTCGGCTTCGGCCGCCGCCAGGCGCTCCCGCTGCTCTTCGACGACCTCCTCCGGCGCTTTGGCCAGGAAAGCGTCGTTGCCGAGCTTGGCGCTCAGACCCTCGGCCTCTTTCCTGATCTTGCCGAGCGCTTTTTCGAGGCGCGCTTTTTCGGCTGAGACGTCGATCACCTCGGCCAGCGGCAGATTCGCCGCCGCGCCTTCAAGCGCGACGGTCACGGCGCCGCGCGGCGCGCGGTCGGCGGCCGCCCACGACGACAGGCGCGCCAGGCGTCGCACCAGGGGCCAATTGCGCTCGATCCGCGCGAGCGCCGACGGCTCGGCCTCGGTCAGGATCAGCGCGATCTCGGCGGAGGGCGGCACGTTCATCTCGGCGCGCACCGAGCGCACCGCTTCGATCAGGCGCACCACCCAGCCCATCTCGGCGTCGGCCTCGGGGTCCGCCAGGGCGTCGGCGTCGAGCGTCGGCCACGGCGACAGCGCCAGCGGCGTCTTGCGTCCGGCGGCTCCGCCCGTCGCCTGCCACAGGCTTTCGGTGATGAAGGGGCTGACCGGATGCATGAGGGCCAGGATCTGGTCGAGCGCCCAAGCCGCGGTGGCGCGGGTCTCGGCCTGAGCCGCCGCGTCCTCGCCTTGCAGCATGGGCTTCGCGAATTCGAGATACCAGTCGCAAAAGACGCCCCAGACATGGGCGTAGAGACCGTTGGCGTAGTCGTTGAAGCGATAACTCGCCAGAGCCGCGTCGGCGGCGGCCGCGGCGCGCGCGGTCTCGCCGACGATCCATTTATTGACCGTCCGGGTCACGGCGTCGGGGCGGAACTTCGGATCGCGCACGCAGCCGTTCATGTCGGCGAAGCGGGCGGCGTTCCAAAGCTTGGTGCCGAAGTTCCGATACCCCTCGACGCGGCCCACGGCCAGTTTGATGTCGCGCCCCATCGCCGCCATCGAGGTCAGCGTGAACC
>CAZBIG010000330.1:0-3800 GCA_964491865.1 uncultured Neomegalonema sp.
AGGTCAGGCGCGGCCTCGCAGCCGCAACGAGGCCGCGTTCATCGCCGCCATGTCGGCGCGGCCCGCCAGCGCCGCCTCGCCCAGCAGAACCGCCTCGGCCAAAACCGCGGACGGCGCGTTGCGCCAGGCCGGCGGCCGGATCCGAGACCGCCACGGCGCGCCGCAGGCCAGATCGAGCAGCACCCGCGCGAAGCAGTGATCGAGGCGGATCGGCCATCCGCGCGCGGCGGCGGCCTCCGGCAACCGCCGCGTCACCAATGTTCGCCAGCGCGCGCGCAGCGCCTCGTCCGCGCCGATCCAGGCAGCTTCGCTGTCGGTCGCCCCGCTGTCGGTCGCCCCGCTCTCGGCCGCCCAGGTCTTGCCGGTCCCGGTCTCGGCCGCCCAGGTCTCGGCCGCCCAGGTCTCGGCCGACCCGGTCTCGGGCGCCCCGGTCTCGGCCGCGGCGGTTGCGCCGGCGCGCGCGTCCAGGGACGGGGCGCTCTGCGCAAAAAAATCCAGCTGTCGGGGCGCGCCCGGGGCGCGGTTCTCGGCGCTCGGGTCTCGTCGACGCGGGGCGCGCCGCGGAGACCAGATCTCGGGCGCGCCGGCGCGCGCCAGACGGGCCGCGCGGCGAGCGTCGAGCTCGGCGGCGATCCGATCTCGGACCGCTTCGGCCCCCGGGCGCCCGCGCGCCGCCGCCCGATCAGCCCGCGCTTTCGCCGTCAGCAGCGCGCGCGACGTCAGATGCCGCAGCTCGTCGGCCCCGACCGCCGGGATCTGAGCCGCGCCGTCGTCTCCGCGCTCGGCCGGGTCTCGATCGTCGTGATCCACGCCGCGCCTCTCGGGTCGCCGTTCCGTCCCAGAGAGCATAGCGCGCCGGCGCGCCGCGGCCGCTCGAGCCGCCGACGCCTCCCCCCACAGGACGGCCGCCTCAGGGAGAGCCCCCTCAACGCGCCGCGGGGGCCGCGCCGACGCCCTGTCAGCCGCCGACCGCCTCGGCCCCGTTTGCAGAGCCCGCCGCGGTCTCGGCCCCGGCGCCGGACGCGCCGAACACATGCGCCAGGGTCAGCCGCTTGAAGTCGACCGCCGCCACCCGACCGGCCGGCAACAGATCGCCCTCGGACGAGATCACCAGGGGCCCGTCCTCGGGATCGTCGGTCGGCCGGCCATGGCTGCCGCGCACCAGGCCCGTCTCCTCGGGCGCGATCACGTCCAGCAATCGCCGGAAGCCGAGCTTCCGCAGCCCCAGCCGCCACATCGCCGACCCCATCGGCCAGACGAGTTTCGGATCGAAGAACAGCTCCTCCGGGTCATAGCCGGGCTTGCGGTGGATATCGACCGTGCGCGCGAAATCGGGCGCGCGCTCGGCGTCGAGCCAATAGTAATAGCTGAACCAGCGATCCGCGCGGCTGACCGCGACCAGCTCGCCCGAGCGGGGATGATCCAACCCCTGAGCGCGCTGCGCGTCGCGGTCCCAGACCTGCTCGACCCCGTCGAGCGCCTCGATCGCGGCGCGCGCCGCCGGGATCAGGTCGGGCCGGCGCACATAGACATGGGCGATCTGATGGTCGGCGACGGCGAAGGCGTCCGAAGCGCCGGCGTCGAGCGTCTCGCGGCCGCCCTCCTCGGGCCGGACCCGCAACAGGCCCGCCCGCCGCAGCGCGCGGTTGATGGGGATCGCGCCCGAAACCGGAGTGATCCCATATTCCGACACCACCAGCGTGCGCCGACCGGTGCGATCGGCGAACGCGATCAGCTGCGCGCAGATCGCGTCGATTTCGGCGAGGTCCTTCTGCAGCTCGAGGCTCTCGAGATCCGGACCCAGCCGCTGCAAGTTATAATCGAGATGCGGCAGATAGCAGAGCGTCAGCGACGGGTCGCGGGTCGCCATCACATGTTCGGTGGCGTCGGCGATCCATTGACTCGAGCTGATGTCGGCCCCCGGCCCCCAGAACTTGAACAGCGGGAACCGGCCCAATTTCGCGTCCAACTCGTCGTGCAGCTCGGGCGGATAAGCGTAGTGATCCGGAATTTTACGACCGTCCGCCGGATACATCGGCCGCGGCGTCGCCGAATAGTCGGCGGTCGAGTACATATTGTACCACCAGAACATCTTGGCGCAGGTGAAGTTCTCGTCGCGCTTCTTGGCCGCGTCCCAGATTTTCTCGCCCTGGATCAAATGGTTCGATTGCTTCCAGAGCGCGACCTCCGCGGTGTCGCGAAAGTACCAGCCGTTGGCCACGGCCCCATGCCCCGACGGCGGCAGCCCGGTCATCAGGGTGGCTTGCGCCGAGCAGGTCACCGCGGGGGTCACGGTGTCGAGCGGCCGCAGCCCGCCGCGCTCGGCGAGCTTTTTCAGCGCGGGCGTGTGCGGGCCGACCAGTTTCGGGGTCAGGCCGACCACCAGCAAGACGAGCGTGGGGCGCATGGGACAGGCTCCCTTTCGAGCGGGCGAGATCCGGGCCGACCCTGCAAGCGCCGCGCCTGCGGCGCGCGGCGGCGCGCCGCGACGGGCCGCGTCGCGCCGCCCCCGCTTCGCTCTCGCGTCCGGACCTGAGCCCGACCTGAGCCCGACCTGGGCCCGACCTGGGCCCGACCTGGGCCCGACCTGGGTCCAGACCTGGGCCCAGACCTGGACCCGACCGCATCGCCCCGCCGCATCGCCGCCGGAACCGGCCCGGCTTATGCTTATAACCTTGCGACGGTCGCTGACGCCGACCCGCCGCCCCCGACCCTTAGCGAGCGGCGCCGCCGATGTCGCTGGGGATCGGCGGCGCCGCCCGCCTTCGGAGACGCCATGCCCGCAGACGAGCTTTCCCGCCAGCCGCCGCCCGACGCGGCCCAAAACGCGCGGCCAGACGCGCTTCAGGCGCAGCGCGACGCCGCGTCTCGGGCGCCGGGCGACAGCGCCGCCGAGGTCGAGATTCTGCGCCGGAAATCCGAGCATCTCGACGTCATTCTGCGGGGCGACGGCGCCTTCGACCGTCTGTCGGCCGGCTTCGACCGCGTGCGGCTGCCCCATGTCGCGATCCCCGAGCGGGCGCTCGACGACGTCGATCTGGCCGTCAGATTTCTCGGCAAGGACTTGGCGGCGCCGATCCTGGTCAGCTCGATGACGGGCGGCCCGGCGCGCGCCGAAGCCATCAATCGCGCGCTGGCGGAAGCGGTCGAGGCGCTGGGCCTGGCCATGGGCGTCGGGTCGCAACGCGCCGCGCTCGAAGGCGCCGGACGCGCCGGAATTTCGGCCGAGCTGCGCCAGCGCGCGCCCACCGCCGCGCTCTACGCCAATCTGGGGGCGGCGCAGCTGGTCGCGGGCCTCGGCCCCGACGACGCCGAACGCGCGGTCGAGATGATCGCGGCCGACGCGCTGATCCTGCATTTCAATCCGCTTCAAGAAGCCGTGCAGCCGGGCGGCGACCGCGATTGGCGGGGCGTGCTCGACGCGGTCGAACAGGTGTGCGCCCGGCTGAAGACGCCGGTGATCGCCAAAGAAGTGGGTTTCGGGATCTCGGGCGCGGTCGCGCGGCGCCTGGTCGAGGCCGGCGTCGCCGCGATCGACGCGGCCGGGGCCGGCGGCTCGCATTGGGCCAAGGTCGAGGCGGCGCGCGCGCCGGACAGCCCCGAGGCGGCCGTCGCCGCCGCCTTCGCCGACTGGGGCCTGCCCACGGTCGACGCGGTCGAGGAGATCCGCGCCGCGCTGCCGAACGCGCCGCTGATCGCGTCGGGGGGCCTGCGCCACGGCGTCGACGCGGCCAAAGCGATCGCGCTCGGCGCCGACCTCGCGGGCCTGGCGGCCGGCGTGCTCGAGGCCGCCGCGTCGG
>CAZBIG010000331.1:0-3796 GCA_964491865.1 uncultured Neomegalonema sp.
ACGCGGTCGCGCGGTTCGCGGCGCTGTGCATGGGCGCCGCCCCGACGGCGCCCGAGGCGAAGCTCCGCGGTCTGTTGGCCGAGGGCGCGTCGCTCGAGACCGTGTGTTTGGATCTGATCACGCCGGCGGCGCGGCGCATGGGCGCGCTTTGGGCGGACGATCAGTGCAGCTTCGCCGACGTGACGCTGGGCGCGCTGCGCCTGTGCGCGGCTTTGCGCGGCCTGGGCGGGGCGGCCGCGCCGGACGGCCCCGAGCCCGGGCGCGCGCCGACCGGCTCGCTCGGGACTGTTCTGGCGGCGCCCGCCCCCGGCGAAGCGCACACCCTGGGCGCGGCGGTTCTCGGCGCGGTGTTTGAGCGCGCCGGTTGGCGCGTGCTCGGGGGCGCGCCCGAGACCGGCGGCGCGCTCTGTGATCTCGCGCGGCGCGAACCGATCGACGTGATCGCGTTGTCGCTGAGCGAGACCCGACGGCTGCCCGGATTGGCCGGTCTGATCGCGCGGCTGCGGCGGGTGTCGGTCAACCGAGAGGTGAAGGTGATGGTGGGCGGCCCGGCTTTCCTGACCGATCAGAGCGCCGCGGCGCGGGTCGGGGCGGACGCCGCCGCGCTCGACGCGGCCGGAGCGGTGCGCCGGGCGAGCGCGCTGCTCGCGGCGTCGCGCGCCGCGCGTTGACAAGTTGCGCGCGGTGACGAAACACGATTCTTCCAGGCGCGCCGGCGCGGGCCCTCTCCCGAACCGCCGACCGGGCGATCCGTCGAGGCCGCGCCGCGGCCTTAGCGCGCCCGCGGCGTCGCGCCCGAAGCTGCGGCGAAGGGCGGGGCGAAGGGTGCGCAAGGCGACCCTCCCGGCGGCGCTGTCGGGCGGTCGCGCCGGGACGCCGTCATCGGCGCGGCGCCTCGTTTCGGCGCTCTCCTGAGGCCGCTTCGGGGCCTGCGCGAACACTGAAAGGGGCGCTGGCGCGGACGCTGACAGGCGCGCTCGCGCGAACACTGACAAACGCGCTCGCGCGAACACTGACAAGGGCGCTCGCGCGAACGCTGACAAGGGCGCTGGCGCTAACGCTGACATGGGCGCTGGCGCGCCGACGCCGACCCGCTGCGCGCCCCCGGGGGCGCGCCGACAACCGATCCGCACGGCCGCCTTCCGATGTTCGCGGAAGCGCCGCCCGGAAACCGGAGAGCCGCCGATGGACATGCTGGCCCCCCGCGACGCGCTGATCCCGTTCGAGGCGCCCGAGGCCCATCTCGCGGGGCTCGACGCCGAGGCGTTGGAGCGCCTGATCGTCACCGCCTCGGACGTCGCGCTGGTGATCGACGAGGGCGGCGTGATCCGCGACCTGGCCTTCGGCGGGGCGGGCTTTACCGGCGACGACTGCCGCATCCGCCGAGGGCGGGCGTGGCGCGACACGGTGACCGAGGAGACCCGTCCGAAGATCGACGCGCTGCTCGAGGCGGCGCGCGCGGACGGGGCCCCGCGCTGGCGGCAAGTGAACCATGTGGCCGCGGACGGCTCGTCGGTGCCGGTGCTCTATTCGGTGGTGCGGCTCGGCGCCGCCCCGGCCGAGGCGAGCCGCGCGCCGACCGGATCGCCCGCCGCCGACCCCCTCGAACACGCGCTTGAGCAGCCCGCCGCCGACGCTTCCGACCGACCGTCGGGGGGCGAAACCGGCCCGACCGCCCCGACCGCCCCGACCGCCCCGGCCGCTCCCGCGGGCGCGCGGTTGGTGGCCGTGGGGCGGGATCTGCGCTCGGTCGCGACCCTGCAGCGGCGGTTGGTCGAGGCCCAGCAGTCCATGGAGCGCGACTACGCCCGCTTGCGGCACGCCGAAACCCGGTACCGGCTGCTGTTTCAAAACAGCGCCGAAGCGGTCGCGATCGTGGACGCCGAAAGCCGCCGCGTGGTCGAGGCCAACGCCGCCGCCCTGGCCTTGTTCGGCGACAGCGCCCGCGGCGCGACCCGGCGCAGCTTTCTCGACCTGTTCGAGCCCGAGGACGCGCCGCGGGTCGAGGCGCTGATCAGCGCCGTTCGCGCCTCGGGACGGGCCGACGCGGCGCGGGCCCGGTTGGCCGGCGGCGGCCCCGAGCGCCCGGTCGCCGCGACGCTGTTCCGGCAAGAGGGGGCCGCGCTGTTGCTGGTGCGGCTCGGCCAGGAAGCGCCGGGCCTCGGGTCGGACGAGCGGCTCGCGACGCTGTCGAACCTGTCAAAGCTGATCGAGAGCGCGCCCGACGCGGTGGTGTTGACCGACCTTTCCGGCGCGGTGCTGTTCGCCAACGCCGCCTTTCTCGACATGGCGCAGATCGCCGCCGAGGGGCAGGCGATCGGCCAATCCGTCGACCGCTGGCTCGGTCGGCCCGGCATCGATTTCGACGTTTTGGCCGGCAATCTGCGCGCCCACGGGTCGGTGCGCAGCTACGACACCATACTGCGCGACGGGCTCGGCGGCTCGGAGGAGGTGGCCGTGTCGGCGGTCGCGGTGCTCGACGGGGCGCCGCCCTGCTTCGGCTTCGTGTTGCGGCTCGGCGCCAAGCCCGGCTGGGCCGAAGGGCGCGCGGCGGAGAAGCTGCCGCGCTCGGTCGAGCAACTGACCCAGCTGATCGGCCGCGTGCCGCTGCGCGACATCGTGCGCGAAACCACCGACGTGATCGAGCGGCTCTGCATCGAGGCCGCGCTCGAATTGACCGGCGACAATCGGGCCTCGGCCGCCGAGCTGCTCGGCCTGAGCCGTCAAAGCCTTTACGTCAAACTGCGGCGCTACGGCCTGGGCGACCTCGACGGCGACCCCGAGGAGTAAAGTCTGATCGCCGCGGCGCCGGCGCCGACGCGCCGGCCGGGATCGGCGGCGCCCGTCGCCCGGGGCGCGCGACCGCAGGTCGCGCCGTCGCGCCCGCCCGACAGCGCCGAAAAGGCCTGGACAGGGCGTCGAGTGTCACGCTTAATTGACACCCATGAGCGTCACAGAGATTTCGCCCTCGACTTCCGGACGGCCCTCGCCCGCCGCGGCGCTGGAGCTGTTGAAGCCGATCACCTGGTTCGCGCCGATGTGGGCGTTCGCCTGCGGCGTCGTCTCGTCGGGCGTCTCGGTTCTCGACAATCTGGGGGCCTTGGCGCTCGGGGTGCTGCTCGCGGGGCCGGTGGTCTGCGGCATGAGCCAGGCCGCGAACGACTGGTGCGACCGGCATGTCGACGCGATCAACGAGCCCGGCCGGCCGATCCCGTCCGGCCGCGTGCCCGGGCGCTGGGGATTGTGGATCGCCCTGGCGATGACGGGCGCGGGCTTGGCGCTCGCGGCCGCGCTCGGACCATGGGTGTTCGGCGCGACCGTCCTCGGCTCCGCGCTCGCCTGGGCCTATTCGGCCGAACCCGTCCGGCTGAAAAAGAGCGGCTGGTGGGGCCCGGCCGCGGTCGCCTTTTCCTACGAGGGCTTGGCCTGGTTCACCGGCGCCGCGGCCATGCTGGGCGGGCTGCCGCGCTGGGAGGTCTTGGCCGCGGCCGCGCTCTACAGCGTCGGCGCGCACGGCATCATGACGCTCAACGATTTCAAATCGGTCGAGGGAGACCGGCGGACCGGGGTGCGGTCGTTGCCGGCGACGCTCGGCGTCGACCGCGCGGCGCGGCTCGCCTGCGCGGTCATGGCCGTCCCGCAACTGGTGATGGTCGGGCTGCTGATCGCCTGGGGGCTGTCGCTGGCGGCGCTGATCGTCTCGGCGCTGATCGCCGCGCAGTTTTTGCTCACGCCGCGCCTGCTCGCCGACCCGACGGGCCAGGCGCCCTGGTACAACGCCACCGGCACCAGCCTC
>CAZBIG010000332.1:0-3791 GCA_964491865.1 uncultured Neomegalonema sp.
ATTTCGGCTTTTTGGCGCCGTACTTCGAGCGACGCTGCTTACGGTCTTTAACGCCCTGGGTGTCGAGCACGCCCCGCAGGATGTGGTAGCGCACGCCCGGCAAATCTTTCACGCGTCCGCCGCGGATCAGAACGACCGAGTGCTCCTGCAAATTGTGGCCTTCGCCCGGGATGTAGGAGATCACCTCGTAGCCGTTGGTGAGACGCACCTTGGCGACTTTGCGCAGCGCCGAGTTCGGCTTCTTCGGGGTCGTCGTGTAGACGCGCGTGCACACGCCCCGTTTTTGCGGGTTCGCCTCGAGGTGAAGCGACGCGTTCCGGCTGGCGCGGGGTGCGGATCAGCTGCTGGATCGTGGGCATGTCGTCCCGGTCATCCCATCAAAACAGAAGGCGGGCCGCCGCGACATTGAAGCCGGACAGCTTTGGCAGAGGATCGGGTGCCGATCGTGCGCGCCGCGATAATGGCAAAAGCTCGCATTAACCGGGGCCAACGCGATGCGCGGGTTTTAGTGAGCCCGCCGAAGCCGGTCAAGCGGATTCGGCGGGCTCCGCACAGCGCCGCGCCGTTCACCTTTCGGCAAGCTTTCACGGCGCAGCGTGCCCCGCGAACGGGAAGCGGACGGACGATGCGGGAGGACCTGATGACGATGCTGGCCGAGGCGCTGTCGCCCCCGGGCCCCGAGCCGACCGTCGCGGCGTTGCTGGCCGCGCCGACGGCCCATCGGATCGATCTTGGGGACCACCTCGTCTTTCTGCGCTTCCGCCCCAACCCGCGCGGCTTGGCCGTTTTGTTCGACGGCGGCGCCCCCGGCGTCGACCGACTGGCCGAGCGCCGCCGGGCGGTTGGCGAAACCGCCGCCCTGCGCAGCGGCTATGCGACCCTGAGCGTGCTGCCGAAAAGCGTCACCGCGTTTCGGACGCCTGATCTCGCGGCGTTTTTCGACGGGTTGGCCGCGAGCGGCGCGCTCGAGCCCTATCGACCGCTGATCACGCTCGGCCACGGGCTGGGCGGTTACGCCGCTCTGGCCTTCGCGCGCACCCTCGGCGCCGCGCGGTCTCTGGCGATCGGGCCGGTGCTGACGCTCGACCCGCGGCTCGCGCCGGCGGCCTATCGGCGGGCGCGGGCCGATCGGCGGCTCTCCGCGGCCCTGCGGCGAGACTGGACGGGTCCGCGCAGCGACGGCGCGGCGGAGATCTCCGACCTCGAAGCGTTGACGCTGGTCTATGATCCGCTCGACCCGAGCGCGCGCTGGGACCGCGATCGCCTGGCGGCCGCACGGGGCGTCTCGGCGGCGCGCGACTGTTATGCGCGGGCCCCGGGTCTCGGCGCCGACCTGACGGGCGCGTTGCGAGAGCTGGGGGCGCTCGACGCGCTGATCGCCAGCTTTCTCGCCGGCCGCGCCGCGACGCCGCGGTGCTGGCCGCGTCGACTTCGGGCCCGCCGCGCCTGCCCGGCTTACGCCGAAGCTCTGACGACGCATCGACGGGCGACGCCGCGGCGACGCCAGGCGGTCGAGCGGGGATGCGCCGCCGCCGGCGCGACGCGGCCTGACGCGGCCGCGATGTTCGCCCCGCAGCGCCCGAGCGACTGCGGCGGGATCGAGCGCCCGGCGCGTTCCGCGCCCTGACGCGCGGCTGAGGCGCGCGCGCCGCAGCGGCGGGGCCCTCCTGCGCCCGACCCGTCGGGTCGAGCCGGCCCCGGCCGCCCTCGGCGGTCCACCCCCGCGCGGCCGAACCCGTCCGGGTGGAGCGGACCGATCGAGATCAGACGGCCGGCGTTACTCGGCCGCCGCCATCGGATCGGAGCTTGGGCCGCTCGACGCGGGGGGCGCCTCGGCGGTCTCGGGCTTCTCGAGCGCCGGCGCCGCGGCGGCCTCGGCGGCCGCTTGACGCTCGGCCAAGATCTTCCGATCGCGCTCGGCGGCGATGCCCTTCAGGCGATGGGTCGCGCCGCCGGTGCCGGCCGGGATCAGCCGGCCGACGATCACGTTCTCCTTCAGGCCCACCAGCTTGTCGCGCTTGCCCTGAACCGACGCCTCGGTGAGCACCCGAGTGGTTTCCTGGAACGAGGCGGCCGAGATGAAGGACCGGGTCTGCAAGCTCGCCTTGGTGATGCCCAGCAGAACCGGAGAGCCTTTGGCCGGGCGCTTGCCCTCGGCTTCGGCGCGCTCGTTGATCTCCTCGAACTCGAGCTTGTCGACTTGCTCGCCGGCCAACAAGGTCGTGTCGCCCGATTCCTCGATCTCGACCTTTTGCAGCATCTGTCGAACAATGACCTCGATGTGCTTGTCATTGATCTTCACGCCCTGCAGCCGATACACTTCCTGAACTTCGTTGATCAGGAAGTCTGCAAAGGCTTCGATGCCCATAATCGCCAAGATATCGTGCGGAGCCGGCTTGCCGTCGAGGATGTACTCGCCCTTTTGGATAAAGTCGCCCTCTTGGACGGGGATGTGCTTTCCTTTCGGCAGCAGATACTCGCGCGGTTCGAGGCTTTCATCGGTCGGCTCGATGGCGATCCGCCGCTTGTTTTTATAGTCCTTGCCGAAGCGGACATAGCCGTCGATCTCGGCGATCACGGCGTGGTCCTTCGGCCGCCGAGCCTCGAACAGCTCGGCCACCCGCGGCAGACCGCCGGTGATGTCCTTGGTCTTGGCGCCCTCGTTCGGGATCCGCGCGATCACGTCGCCCGCTTGGATCTTGGCCCCGTCTTCGGCCGCCAAGATCGCGTCCACCGACATGAAGTAATGGGCCGGATTGCCGTTATCGAGCTTCACCATCTCGCCGTCTTCCGAGACGAGGGTGAGCGCCGGCTTCAACTCGTTGCCCTTGGGCGCCGTCCGCCAGTCCGTGACCACTTTCGAGCTCATGCCCGTGGTCTCGTCGACGTCCTCGCGCACCGACACGCCGGTGATCAGGTCGACATATTTCACCACGCCGGCCTTCTCGGAAATAATCGGCATCGTGTACGGGTCCCACTCCGCGAGCTTCTGCCCGCGGACGATGGCGTCGCCGTGCTTCACATGGAGCTTCGAGCCGTAGGTCACTTTGTGCACGGCGCGTTCTTTGCCGTTGTCGTCCACAATGGCGAGCCGCACGTTCCGGCCCATCACCACCACGTCGCCGTCTTTATTGTTGATCAGGTTGGCGTTGCGGACCTCGAGCTTGCCCTCTTGGCTCGCCTCGATGAAGGACTGGTCGGCGAACTGGGCGGCGCCGCCGATGTGGAAGGTCCGCATCGTCAGCTGGGTGCCGGGCTCTCCGATCGATTGGGCCGCGATGATGCCCACGGCTTCGCCCACATTCACCAGCGTGCCGCGCGCCAGGTCGCGTCCGTAGCAGTTGCCGCAGACGCCGTCTTTCAGCTCGCAGGTCAGCGGCGAGCGGATGTAGACGGTCTGCACGCCGGCCTTTTCGACCGCGAGCGCGTCGTTCTCGTCGAACAGATGGCCGCGCGGGAACAGCAGCTCTTCGGACGCCGGATCGAGCACGTCCTCCTGAGCGATGCGCCCGAGGATGCGTTCGCTGAGCGACGCGATCACCTCGCCGCCGTCCACGACGGCCCGCGCCGTGATGCCGGCGTCGGTGCCGCAGTCCTGCTCCTTCACGATGCAGTCCTGCGCCACGTCGACCAGACGGCGGGTCAGATAGCCCGAGTTGGCGGTCTTCAGCGCCGTGTCGGCCAGACCCTTCCGAGCCCCGTGGGTCGAGTTGAAGTACTCGCCGACCGTCAGCCCCTCTTTGAAGTTCGCGATAATCGGCGTTTCGATGATCTCGCCGGACGGTTTCGCC
>CAZBIG010000333.1:0-3781 GCA_964491865.1 uncultured Neomegalonema sp.
CGGCACATCGCGTCCCAAACGTCCATGAACGACACCGGTCCCGAGGCGTCGGCCCCCACCCCGGCGACCGGCGCGCCCTTGGGGCGTATGGTCGAGAAGTCGTACCCGATGCCGCCGCCATGCTGCATCGTCACGGCCGCTTCTTTCAGCATCTCGAAGATGCCGGACAAGGTGTCGGGGATCTCGCCCATCACGAAGCAGTTGAACAGCGTGACGCTGCGGTCGGTGCCGGCGCCGGCCAGGATCCGCCCGGCGGGCAGGAACTGAAAGCCCTCGAGCGCCGAGCGGAACCGCGCCTCCCACTGAGGCCGCACCGAAGGCGCTTCGGCTTCGGCGAGCGCCCGGGCCACCCGCGCCCAGGTCTCCTCGACGCTGGCGTCCGCCGCGCGCCCCGCGTCGCCCTCGGGACCCGGCTTGAAACGGTACTTCATGTCCCAGATCTGCTCGGCGATCGGGGCGGAGAACGGGCTCATGGGCGAACTCCCGTGGGGGTCAGCGGTCCGGTTGCGATGCGAACCTAATAAGAACAATTTTGCTTTGTCCACCATATGGCGCCTCGACCCCGGAAAGCGACGCTCTATCGGCTGTGGCGCGTCCGCGACGATCGCGGCGGCGCCTCGGCGCGGCTCTGGCGCCGCGGCCCCGGAGCGCGTTAACGGGACACAGCCTGGCGTCGGCGCGCCGGGCGAGGCCCGGCGGCGAGCCCCGTCAGGCGCAGCGGGGAGACGGGCGCGGTGGCGACGGCGACAAAACCCGAGACGGGTCCTCCAGGCGCGGCCGGGCTTCGGGTCGCGCGTCTCGACCCCGCTTTCGTCGCCGCCGCCAACGCGCGGCTGCCGCGCGACGCGAGCGCGGCCGCCGGCGCGGCGATGTGGCAAAAAACGCTGGCGCTCGGCCTGGTCGGCGCGTTGGCGGCGGGCGCCGCGCTCGACGCCGCCGCGACGCTGACGGCGGCGCTCGCAGCGCTGTCCGTCTTGATCGGGGCCACCGCGGCGCTGCGGCTCGCGGTGCTGATCGCGGCGCTCTGGCCCCGGCGCGGCGTCCGGCCGCCCGATCCCGAAACCGCGCCGCGGCTCGGCCTCGTCGTCGCGCTCCGCGACGAGGCCGCCGTGTTGCCGGTGCTGCTCGAGGCGCTCGACCGCCTCGAATATCCGCGCGATCGCCTGCGGGTGGTGCTCGCGCTCGAGGACGACGATCCCAAAACGCTCTCCGCGCTCGAGGCCTTAGCGGCCGAACGGCCCGCGCCCGGCTGGCTCGAGGTCGTGGTCTCGCCGGGCGGCGCGCCGCGCACCAAGCCGCGGGCGCTGAACGCGGCGCTCGATCATCTCAGCGCCCAGGGCTTCGAGCCCGAGCTGTTCGGGATCTTCGACGCCGAGGATCGGCCCGATCCCGACATGGCGCTGAAAGCCGCCGCCGCGCTGTCGGCCGCCCCGGCCGAGGTCGCCTGCGCCCAAGCGCGCCTCGCCTATTTCAACGCGCGCGAGAACTGGATCAGCCGCTGTTTCGCGATCGAGTACGCGACCTGGTTCGACGTCATGATGCGCGGCCTCGCGCGCCTCGACGCGCCGATCCCGCTCGGGGGGTCGTCGGTGTTCTTCCGGGTCTCCGCGCTGCGCGCGCTCGGCGGTTGGGACGGGCGCAACGTGACCGAGGACGCCGATCTCGGCATGCGGCTGGCCCAGGCCGGGCGCCGCTGCGTGCTGCTCGACGCCACCACCTTTGAAGAGGCGGCCTGCCGACCCGGGGCGTGGGTGCGCCAGCGCTCGCGCTGGTTGAAGGGCTATCTGCAGACCTGGACCACGCTGACGCGGCGGCCGGGGCGCGCGCTGCGCGCGTTGGGGCTCTGGCGCTTCCTGGCCGCCCAAGTCCTGTTGCTGGGCGCGCCGCTGACCGCGTTGGCGCAACCGATCGTCGTCCTCGCGGCGGCCGACGCGCTGGCGCGCGCGCTGGGCGAGGGCGCAGGGCCGTCCGGGACGCGCGCGCCCGGGGCCATGTACGACGCCATGTCCGAAGGCGGTCTCGCGGCGGCGCGCGCGGCGGCCGGAGACGCGGTCGCCTCGGGGATGTCCTCGGGCCTGTCCTGGTGGTGGCTGTCCGACTGGGCGGCGGCGCTCGGGCCGGCGGCCCCCGCGATGCTCGCGGTCTTGGCGCTCGGTCAGGCGGTGATGCTGCTCAGCGCGCTGCTCGGCCTCTGGCGCACCAACCAGCTCGGGCTCGCGCCCTGGACGCTCACGCTGCCGTTTTACTGGCCGCTCGGCGCGCTCGCCGCCTGGAAAGCGTTGGTCGAGCTGGTGGTCGCGCCGTTCTACTGGGACAAGACGCGCCACGGCGTCGGGCGCTACGCCGCGCGGGCGCGCGCCGAGGCGCTGGCCGCCCGGCGCGCTCAGGTCTCGGCGGCGAGCAGCCGGTCGAGCGCCCCGTCTCGGTCCAGCGCCGAGAGGTCGTCATAACCGCCCACATGGTTTTGGCCGACGAAGATCTGCGGCACCGTGCGCCGGCCTTGGGCGCGCTCGACCATCTCGGCGCGCTTCTCCGGCGCGCGCGAGACGTCGATTTCGACGAACTCGGCGCTCTTGCGGCCGAGCAGCCGCTTGGCCATCACGCAATAGGGGCAATACGGCGTGGTGTAGATTTCGATGGTCATGGGCTGGTCCTGAATACGGGCCAGGCGGCGAAGGCCCGGCGCTCCGAAAAAAACGCTCGGCGAGGCACATGGCGCCCCGCTCGAACGGCGGCAAGCGCGGCGTCCCTCACGGCCAAATCACGAAGCCCGGCCAGGTCGGGGCGTCAGAGCAAGCTGTAGAACGGGGGCAAGCCGCAAAATCGGGTCGATCGGGGCGCAGCCTCGGCTCACGCGATCGGGTCGAAGGCCGGTTCGCCGTCGTCGCGGCGCGCCACCCGCGCGAAGGTCAGCACGTCGATCGACGCCGGCCGCAGGGGCCTGAGCGCCTCGGCGGCCGCCGACAAGGTCGCGCCCGTGGTCATCACGTCGTCGATCAGCACCAGCCGCGCGCCGGCGACGCGGCGCCGGGCCGAAGCGGCCGCGCGAAAGGCGCCGGCCACATTGGCGCGGCGCTCGCCCCGGGTTTTGCCGTCCTGGCTCGGGGTGCGCCGCGTCCGGGTCAGCAGCCCGGCCGCCGGCACGCCGGTCAGGCGTTCGAGCGCCCGCGCCAGCTCTTCGGACTGGTTGAACCGCCGCGCCGCCCGGCGGGTCCAGTGCAGCGGTATCGGCGCCAGCAGATCGGCCTCGGCGAGCAACGGCGCGCCGGCGCGGGCCATCCAACGCGCCATCGGACGCGCCGCTTCGGTGCGGTCGGCGTGCTTCAGAGCCAGGGCGAGCGTCCGGACCGCGCCGCCGTAGCGCGCCGCCGCCCGACCGCGGTCCCAGGCTGGCGGCCAAGTCGCGCAGGGCTCGCAAATCGCGCGCTCCCCGCCCTCGCGGCCGGGCGTCGCCGCGCCGGAGGACGCGGCCGGCGTATGGGCGAGCGGCGCGCCGCAGCTGTCGCACACCCGGCCGGTCAAAAACGTCGCGCCGCGCCAGCAGGCCCCGCACAATCCGCCGACCCGCTCCGTCGGCGCCTCGCAGGCGAGGCAGGTCGGCGGGTACAACAGGTCGAGCACGCCGCGCAGCAGCCGCGGCGCGGCCGGTCGGTCCGGGCGGCGTCGGGGCGCGGACGGCGCGGAGGGGGGCGCGGACGGCGCGGAGGGGGGCGCGGCCGGGGCGGAGGGGGGCTGGCGTCTCGGCGTAATCTGGGCGGCGTCTGGTCTTGCGGGCGTGGGG
>CAZBIG010000334.1:0-3764 GCA_964491865.1 uncultured Neomegalonema sp.
GTTGTTCGTCGGCGATTTCTTCGTAGGGGTTCATCGTCATGTTGACGTTGGCGAGGTCGACGCCGCTCTGGTCCGCCTTGACGCGGACCTTCACGTTGTAATCGATCACGCGCTTGACCGGGACCACGATCTTCATTCGGCGAGCCCTCCCAGACTGATTGTTTCGATCCAATACCTATCGGCTTCTCGCGACGCGACCAGAGCTATCGCGCCGAATCAGCCGATCGCTGCGAAAAACCGACGCGCGGCGGCGCGCGCGCGTCCGACCCTGCGCGGGATTTGGCTTACGCTTACGTAAAGGTCAAGCGCCGAGCCGCCGTCCCAGCCGGCTCAGCGATTGGCCCCGGGCGTCCACAGGATGTCGGCGCGGCCCTCGTCGTTGGCGATGCGCCCCGCGACGAACAGCCAGTCGGACAGCCGGTTGAGATACACCACCGCGTGTTCGTTCACCGCCTCCATCGTCGCCAGCGCCACGACCCGCCGCTCGGCCCGACGCGTCACCGTGCGGCAAACGTGCAGCTGCGCGGCCAAGGGCGCGCCGCCCGGCAAAATGAACGAGCGCAACGGTTCGAGCTTCGCGTTCATTTCGTCGATTTCGGTTTCAAGTCGCGCCGCTTGCCCGGCGGTCATCCGCAACGGCTCGTAACCGAGGTCGCGCTCGGTCTCCGGCGTGCAGAGATCCGCGCCGAGATCGAACATGTCGTTCTGGATCCGCTCGATGCGCTGATCGAGGGTCGCCATGGTCGCGTCGCCGCGCTTCGCGCCGGATTGGGCTTGCAAGCGCGCGACGCCGAGGGCGGCGTTGGCTTCGTCGACCGTGCCGTAGGCTTCGACGCGCGCCGAATGCTTCGCGACCCGGCTGCCGTCGCCGAGCGCCGTTTCGCCGGCGTCGCCGGTCTTGGTGTAGATCTTGTTCAGGACGACCATGCGCGGCTCCGTCGGTTGTCAGGGCCGCAGAGCCTAGCGGCTCAGGACCCGAAGACCATGGCTAGACCGAATAAAACCGCGACCGCCACGAATTGAAGGCCGATTCGCCACCGCATCATCCGGTTCGAGCGCC
Organism: uncultured Neomegalonema sp.; assembly: GCA_964491865.1. GTDB lineage: Bacteria > Pseudomonadota > Alphaproteobacteria > Rhodobacterales > Rhodobacteraceae > JBCBRF01. The sequence continues at coordinate 1,061 of CAZBIG010000334.1, forward strand.
GCCGGTGCGCCTCGCCCTCTTGGGTAAAGTGATAAAGGCCTTTCACCAGCACGAACAGCACGGCGAGCAACGCCACGGGGGCGAGCAAAAAGGCGGCGGTTTCCATCGCATCGTTCCTAAAATCAGACGCCCCCGCGTCCGGCGGCGCGGCTCAGTAGGACTGGCGGATCAGCACCTGGTCGAGCATGCGGGTCGAGAGCAGTCGCTTCAGCCACCCCATCACATAGGTCGGCGTCGTTACATAATAGCGCGGATTCGGGTTTGGGCTTTCCAGCGCGTGGATCAGCTTTTTCACCACGGCCTCGGGCCCCAATTCGAATTTGCTTTTGATAATTTCCGCCGTCAGGCGCGCCTCGACCTTCGGGTACATGTGCTCATGCGCCGAGCCTTCCCAAGTGATCCATTTTTTGAAATGCGGATACGAATTTTGCCGGATCTGCGTAAGGATCGGGCCGGGCTCGATCAGCACGATTTTGACGCCGCTGTCGTGCATTTCGATCCGCATGGTGTCGGTCAGCCCCTCCAGCGCGAATTTCGTCGCCTGGTAGGCGCCGCGGTACTTCAGCGTCGTGAAGCCGAGGATCGACGAACATTGCACGATCCGACCCTCGCCGCGGGCGCGCATCGCCGGGATCACGGCGCGCGTCAGGGTGTGCCAGCCGAAGAAGTTCGCCTCGAAAATCTCGCGCAGCGCTTGGGTCGGCAGATCCTCGGTCGCGCCCGGGCAGGCGAACGCGCCGTTGTTGAACAGCGCGTAGAGCCCGCCCTCGGTCGCCTCCAGCGCCTCGGCCGCGCCGGTCAGCACGCTGGCTTCGTCTTGATAATCGATTCGCGGGCTCTCGAAGCCCTCGGCGATCAAGCGGTCGCAGTCGGCCTGCTTGCGGCAAGAGGCGAACACCCGCCAGCCGCGACCGCGCAGCGTGCGCGCGGCTTCGGCCCCGATCCCTGAGGAGCAGCCGGTGATCAGGATCGATTTGCGCGGACCGCGCGCGTCGGCGGTCGGCGGGGGGGCGGCGTCGGCGGTCATGCGGTCCTCGCGATTACGGCGGCGTTTCAGCAGCACGAAAGCGCTTTGGACGCAACGGCGTCCCCGGGATGGTCGCGCAGCCTTGGCGAAACCGGTATGCAAAGCGCGGCGAAGACGCGGCGCGGCGGCGGGCGCGGCCGAAATCGCCCGCAGGCGGGCTGGCGAGGGAGAGAGACATGGCGGACGGCGCGGATCAGGCCGGCGCCCCCGGCTCCGGGGCGGGCTGGGCGCTCGAGTTGCGAGAGGCCTTTTACATTCTCGGCCTCGCCACCCTGGTGGTGGCGGTGTTGGCGTTCGCCGGAGACATTCTGGCCCCGATCGTCCTGGCCGTGCTGATTTGGTTTTTGATCAACGCGATCGCGAACGGCCTGCGGAGCGCGCCTTTGATCGGGCCGCTGGTGCCGATCGGGGCGGCGCTGATTTTCGCCTCGGTCGCCGTGATCGGCGCGATCGTGGGCGTCGGCCAGCTGGTCGCGGCCAATCTCAGCGAACTCGCGCAAGGCCTCGACGGCGTCGAGATGAAGGTCGCCGACGCGCTCGGCGGCGTGGCGCGCTATTTCGGCGTCGAGCGCCAGTTTGATCTGGCCGAAGAAATCCAGCAGCTGCCGCTCGACCAAGTGGTCGGCTTGGTGGTGAACGCCGCGGGCAGCGTGGCCAGCAATATTTCGATGGTCATTCTTTTCGTGCTGTTCTTGCTGTTGGATCAGCCCTTCTACGAGCTGAAGATCCGGTCGCTGTTTCCGAACCCCGACCGTCAGGCGCGGGTGCGTCAGGTGTTGGCCAAGATCGGGGCCGACACCCGCGCCTATGTTTGGATCATGACGGTCGTCAGCGCCCTTGTCGGCCTGTCGACCTATGTGATTTGCGGGTATTTCGGCCTCGAGGGCGCGGCTTTCTGGGGCTTTCTCGCCTTCGCGCTCAATTACATTCCAACGATCGGCACGTTCATCGGCATCGCCTTTCCCGCGGTGTTCGGCCTGGTCGCGTTCGACGATTACGTGGCCTGGGGCCTGATGGTGGCGCTGCTCGCCGGCGTGCAATTCCTGCTCGGCAACATCGTGCTGCCGCGCATGACCGGCGGCCGCCTCAACCTGTCGGAATTCGTGGTGGTTCTGTCCTTGCTCGTGTTCGGCGAGCTGTGGGGCGGCATGGGCCTGTTCCTCGGCGTGCCGATGGTGATGGTGATGGCGATCGTGTTCGCGCAATTCGACAGCACCCGCCCGGTGGCGATCCTGCTTTCGAAAAACGGCCGGGTGGCGCGCGCTTAGGGCGGGGCGGCGACGGCCCGCCGGACGAGAATATCGCGGCGCGGCGCGTCGAAAGACTGGTCTGCGCCGCCGAAGCCCTGCTAGATGTCGCGCATGAGCGATACCGAAACCCCAGATGGGCCGAGCGGCGGCGCGCCGGAGCAGCTTGTCGACGAGCCGCTGCGCCGCGCCTTGGGCGAGCGCTATCTGCAATACGCGCTGTCGACGATCATGAACCGGGCGCTGCCGGACGCCCGCGACGGTCTGAAACCCGTGCACCGCCGGCTGCTGTACGCGATGCGCGAGCTGAAGCTCGACCCGGCGTCGGGCTTCAAGAAATGCGCGCGCGTGGTCGGCGACGTCATCGGTAAATATCACCCCCACGGCGATCAGGCGGTCTATGACGCGCTGGTGCGCCTCGCGCAGAACT
>CAZBIG010000335.1:0-3763 GCA_964491865.1 uncultured Neomegalonema sp.
CCGCCCCCGGCGGCCGCCGCCCCCCCCGCCGCTAGGAACCGTCGCGACCATCGCTCAGACCCCGCGTTTGTCGAGTTGGCGCGACAGGATCGTCGAGAACTCGTCGGCGAAATTCTCGAGCCGTCCCGTCATCCGGTTCGCCGAGCCGAGGAGCTGGTTGTAGGCGATGACCGCCGGGATCGCCGCGAACAGGCCGAGCGCGGTGGCCACCAGCGCCTCGGCGATGCCGGGGGCGACCACGGCGATCGAGGTGTTCTGCGAAATCGCAATCGACTCGAAGCTGTTCTTGATCCCCCACACCGTGCCGAACAGGCCGATGAACGGCGTGGTGGCCCCGATCGTCGCCAAGTGGCTGAGCCGCTTTTCGATCGACTCGACCTCGCGCGCGACGGCGACGTTCATGGCGCGGTCGATCCGATCCCGGGCCGCGTGAAACAGGCCCGAGCCGGTTTCGACCGACCGCACCCATTCGCGCATCCCCGCCGCGAACACCCGCTCGATCGGATTTTTCGGCTGCGGCCCCAACTCCTCGTAGAGCATGTCCAGCGCCTTGCCGGACCAGAAGGTCTCCTCAAAACGGCCGAAGCCGCCCTTCAGCCCCGAGAAATTGAGATATTTCTCGACAATCACCGCCCAGGACCAGATCGAGCAGATCAACAGCAGGATCATCGTCGCCTGCACGACCCAGTGCGCTTTCAAAAACAGCGCGCTCAGCGAAAAATCCGCTTCGGTGATCGCGCCGGGCGCGGCCGGCGCGCCGACGCCGCCGGCGGCCCCCGCAGCGTCGGCGGCCGCGCCGGCGGCGGCTTGAGCGAACAGGATCAGGTCCATTGCGCACTCCGTCTCGGTCGCGCCCGGCGACCTGCTCCCCACGCCCGATGGCGGCGCTTTCGGGCCAAACTAGGACGACGCCCCGCCGCGCGGCCGCCCGATCCGAGGCCGCCCGCCCGTTGGTCGCGACCAGACGCGCCGCCGATCGCGCTTTCGGTTAACCCGCTCTGGCGGCGGCGTCGAGAGGCGCTGGCCGCACGCTCGGGAACGGACCGGCCTTGCCGGGGTTCAGTCGGGCGCCGCGCCGTCAGTCGTCATCCGCGCGCGCACGGCGTCGGGCAGACGAACGGCCGCGCCGCGCTCGAGATCGACGGCGGCGACGTCCACCAGCGCCTCGACCGCCGCCTCCCCGTCCGGCAGCAGCGCCGTCTGGCCGAGCCGCAGACTGGCCGCCCCGATCTTGTCGAGCCGGGTCTCGACTGTCAGCAGATCGTCGTAGCGCGCCGGGCGGCGAAAGCGGATGTCGCAGCGGACGACCATGAACGCCAGGCCCCGCTCGCGCTTCAGCGCCGCCTGGTCGATCCCGGCGGCCCGCAGCATCTCGGACCGGCCGCGCTCGAGAAAGCGCAGATAGTTCGCGTGATAGACGACCCCGGCGAGGTCCGTGTCCTCGTAATAGACCCGCACGGCGAAGCGATGCGGCGCGCGCGGGCCGCCCGTCATTCGACCCGCGGCGTCGGCGCGGACGCCTCCGGCGCGCGCGCGCCGTCGTCCATCGGCTCCTCGGCCTGTTCGGCGACGTTCTGCGGATCCCCGCTGGCGGGACCGCCCGGCTCGATCGGCTCCTGCGCGGGGCGCGCGGCCGGGCCGGAAGCCGCGTCGGCGCCGGTCGCGGCCTCGGAGACGGCCGCGGCGTCCGACGGCGGCCTGTCCGCGCCTCCGGCCTCGGCCAGTTCGGAGCCGGACGTCGCGCCGGGCTCTGAACCGGAGGTCGCGTCGGACGGAGCGCCGGTTTCGGCGGCGGGTTCGGCGCCGGGCTCGGCGTCAGGTTCCGCGGCCGCCTTCGCGGCGGGGCCGTCGTCGCTCGCGCCCCGGCGTCTCGGGCTCGGCGCGTCGAGCTCGGCGATCACGGCGGCCGCCAGCGTCTCGGCCAGCGCCGGATCGGTTGCGTAGGCGGGCGCGTCTTCGGCGTAGGCCGCCCGCAACAACGCCGCGAACCAGCGGGTCACCCGGGGCCGACGGTCGCGGTGCGCGCGGCCGCGGCGAAAGCCGAGATCGACCGGGTTTTCGCGGACGAACGCCCGGTCGGACCACAGCAGCAGCGTCTGCACCGCTTGCCCCAACGCCAGCGCCTGCGGGCTCAGCCGCCCGAGATCGTCGTCATAGCGCAGCAGCACCACGGCCAGGCGCAATCCGCGGTCAGGCGAGAAGCTGAAAATGCGGTACTGGTTCGCGCCCGCCGCCGCCAACAAGACGGTCAGCTTGTCGAGATCCGGGATCAACCGGTCGAGCCCCGGCGCCTTGCGCAGGTCCGCCCAGTCTTCGCAGAAGAAATAGAGGATGTTGGCCCCGAAGTCGGGGTCCTCGTCGACCACTTCGAGCCCGACCAGCTTCGCCGCGTCGCGCAGCCCCGACACCATGGCCTCGGCGCCCGCGGCGTCGGCCCCGAACACCGCCGGACACAGCGGGCGGGTCCAGCGGGCGAAGTGGAAGCCCGTCAAGGGCGCGTCGGCGCTCTCGGCGCGGTCGAACAGGTCGCGCACGCGCGCGACTTCGTCGGGCGTCGGCTGCGGCGGGGTCCCGCCCTCGCCCGCCCCGCCGCCGTCCGCAGTTCCGTCAGCCCCGTCGTTCGCGGCGCCGTCGTTCGGAGCTTCGTCGTCCGAAGCGCCTTCGTCCGAAGCGCCGGCGTCCGAGGCGCCGGCGTCCGACGTCGCCTCGGCCGGGGCCGACGCGACCGTCAGCACAGGATGCGTCGGCGCGGCCCCGCCTTGGGGCGCCGCTTCGGGATGCGCGGGATCGATCGCTCCCGCCGCCTCGGGTCCCGCCTCGATCGGCCGACCGGGATCCGTCGCCGCCGCCGGAGACGGCGCGTTTTCAGGTTCGCTCTGTGTCATAAACCGCTGCTACCGCGCGCGCCCGGCGGCCGCCAGCGGGACCTCGCCAAGCCGTCCGCGCCGCGCCGCGCGCCCCGGCGCTCCGGGCCCGCCGACGGCAAAGGTCCCGCCCGCCGGGCGCTCGGGCGACGCCCGCCATGAGCCGGCGCCCTCGCGCCCCTCCTCAGGCGGCGCCGAAAAGATCGCCCTGCGGCGCGCCCGCCGCGCTCGGCGCCGCGAGCCCCAGATGCCGCCACGCCTTCATGCCGAGAACCCGCCCGCGCGGCGTTCTCTGGATCAGCCCCTGCTGCAGCAGAAACGGCTCGATCACCTCTTCGATCGCGTCGCGCGCCTCGGACATCGCCGCGGCGATGGTGTCGACGCCCACCGGCCCGCCGCCGTAGTTTTCCGCCAGGATCCGCAGATAGCGCCGGTCGTTCCCGTCCAACCCGGCGTCGTCCACCTCGAGCCGCCGCAGGGCCATGTCCGCCAGCGACCGGTCGATCCGCCCGTCGCTCTCGCCGCGGCGCCCCGACACTAGCGCGAAGTCCGCCACCCGGCGCAGCAGCCGCCCGGCGATCCGAGGGGTGCCGCGGGCCCGACGCGCGATCTCCTCGGCCCCGTCCGGCGTCGGCTCGACGCCGAGCAGCCGCGCGCCCCGTTCGACGATGCGGATCAGCTCGGGCACCGTGTAGAATTCGAGCCGCGTCGGAATGCCGAAACGGTCGCGCAGCGGCGTCGTCAGCAGGCCGAGGCGGGTGGTCGCGCCGACCAGCGTGAAGGGCTGCAGGTCGATCCGCACCGACCGCGCCGCCGGGCCTTCGCCGATCACGAGATCGAGCTCGAAATCCTCCATGGCCGGATAGAGGATCTCCTCCACCGCCGGGTTCAGCCGGTGG
>CAZBIG010000336.1:0-3718 GCA_964491865.1 uncultured Neomegalonema sp.
AGCAGCGGGCGCGCATCGGGCCGCGCGCTGAGGCCCTGGATGCGCAACGCCCGCCGCGCGATCGGCGCGCCCGAAGCGTCGCGATCGGCGAACGCCTCGATGGTCAGCAACCGCGGCGCGCCGTCGGCGCTTTCCGACAGATGAAAGGCGAACCCTTCGAGCACCGCGTTCGGGGCCAGCGGCGCGCGCCGCACCACCCGATCGCCGTCGACGGACACCCGCACGCTCAGCGCCCCGAGCTCGGCCGGCGCCTCGATCAGCAGATCCTCGGCGGCGATCAACGGGCTGGGCGGCCAGGCCACCTGCACGCGCTCGGCGACGCCGAAGATCGAGGACTCGACCGGCCCCTCGAGCGCGAGTTCGCCGCGCCCGGCGGGCAACCGACGGCGCCGAGCGTCGGGCGCGCCGCGCTCGGCGCTGGGCCCGACCAAAGACGCCTTCAGCGCCGCGCACCAGGCTCCGGTCAAATGATGCCCGCTCATGCGTCGCCGTCCTCCGCTCTGATCATTCGGTTAACCCCGTCAGCGAAAGCGTGTTTCTTACGCGTCGCCCGGGCGCGGCCGCAAAGCGTTTTTTTCGAGGCCGCCCGTCCACGACGCCATCAATGCGCGCCGCGACGGTTTCGGTCTATGTCCTGGATCACACAACGCGTCGCGCCCGCCCCGCGGCTCGCCAAAGCTAAAAGGAGTCCCGCTCATGGCCGCCACCCCGCCCGTCTGCGATTTCGGCTGGAAAGCGCCGCCCTTTTCGTTGAACGGCGTCGACGGCGAAACCCACGCCCTCGCGGATCTGCGCGGCGCGCACGGCACGCTGGTGATGTTCATCTGCAATCACTGCCCCTATGTGCAGGCGGTGATCGACCGGATGGTGCGCGACGCCAATGATCTTGCGCCGCTCGGCGTCTCGTCGGTGGCGATCTGCAGCAACGACGCCGAGGCGTATCCGGAGGACGGTTTTGAACCGATGAAGCTGTTCGCCGCCCAGAACGCGTTCAGCTTCCCCTATCTCCACGACGCCGATCAAAGCGTCGCGCGCGCCTATGGCGCGATCTGCACGCCCGACTTTTTCGGCTTCAACGCCCGGCTCGAGCTGCAATATCGCGGCCGACTCGACGCGTCGCGCGCCGCAGCCGGCCCCGAGAACCTGCGCCGCGACCTGTTCGAGGCCATGCGCCAGATCGCCGAAACCGGCGAAGGGCCGAGAGATCAGATCCCGTCGACAGGCTGTTCGATCAAGTGGCGCGGCTGAGCGCCGCGCGAGCCGTCGACAGCGCCCCCGAACCGGCGCATGGTGTGGTTAAGACGAGGGGCGCGGGGCGGGCCGGGGCCGAAGACGCGCGCGGGCGCGTGTCGCGACGACGGGAGGCGCCGCGTGCGCATGTTTCTGAGATTGGCCTACGGCTTCGTCTGCGCCTATGCGCCGGCGGTGCTCGCGATGGTCGCGCTGCCGATGGCGGGAGAGGCCGGCTTCGGGGCCGAGGGCTTCAGCGCGCTCGCGCTTTATCTGGTCGTCGGCGCGCCGCTGGTCTGGCTGCGCCTCGATCGCGCGCTCGCCCGCCGCGCGCCGGCGCGCCGCGCGCGCCTGGTCCACGCCTTCCCGGCGCGGAGCCGGCGCGTCGCCGACCCGATCGCCGAGATCCGCGCCTGGGCCCAGACGCCCGCGCCCGACCCGTCGCGACGGACCGAGACCGGCCCTAAGAGCGATACGCCGTCTCGGGCGCGCGACGCCGCCCCCGCGACGCGGCAGACGCCGCGCGGTCGGCGCGGGCTCTGGCGGCGGGCCGAAGGGCCGTCGCTGCTCGGCGCGCTCGGCCTGTTTCTGCTCGCCTGGACGCTGCTGAGCGCGGCGACCGCCACCTTGTTCTCGGCGCTGGCGCTCAGCGCGAGCGGGCTCGCTTGGCTGTCGCTGTACGCCGACGCGCAGACTTTGCGCCGGCGCGGCCGCCAAGAACCAGACCGCGCGGCGCTGCCGAGCCTGGCTCTGACGATCGGCGCGTGCGTCGGCGCGTCGGCGACGCTTCTGTGGGTCGCTTTCGCGGCGCCGGTCGCCTGACGTCTGTCGGTGACGTCTCCTGACGCCGGGCGGCGGCCGAGCGGGAACATTTCGTCCCCAGCTGTCGCCCGCCGAAGCGGCCGGCGCGGGGCCGGTTTTCCAAAAACACTTTGGCGCGCGCGCCGCCAGGCCGCTGCTTTCGCGCCAGACACGGCGAAACACGACAAATATATATTGAGGTTATTTCAATTTTTTCCATCAGTATTGATTTTTATCAAAGGTTTTGAAAGGAGATCCAGACAAATTGACCAACGAGCAGCAACGCGACGCGCCATTAAATTGGCTTACTAGCCTTTAAGGCTCATAGCCGGGATCAAATCCGAAACCGCGCATGAAGCAATTCAGAGCGGCATGCTTTCGGAAAGCAGAGTGGCGAAAAACCGGCGACGTCCCGCTTGCACGAGGAGCCCGTTTCTGGAGATATCTAAGCATGGATATCATAGACGTTCTAACTCAACGGCTTCGCGATTTGATGGAAGAGCATCGGATCCGAGCCGCGCCGCTTGCCCGCCGCGCGCAACTCAACGAGTCCGCCGTGCGCGATATCCTGCGCGGCCGCTCAAAGAACCCAGGGATCGTGACGCTGCAAAAGATCGCCGGCGTTATGAATCTGCGGCCCTCGGCGCTGTTTGAGAGCGGTCAGAAATGGCCTGTGATCGGCGAGATCGACTCTGACGGCAAAATCCGCCGGCTCGATCAGGCCGGCTCCGCGCAAGAATATCTCGAAAATCCGTTTTTGACGTTTTTGGATGAGCCACTGTCGGCGATTAAAGCCTGTAGCGCCGCGACCGCGCCGCTGGCTTACGATGGCGATTACTTAGTGATCTCGCCGTTCACCGAGGAATTCGACGACAGCATACTTGGCCGGCCGGCGGTCTGCGAACTGGGCGACGGGGTCGAGATGATCGCGATCCCGCAGGTCTCGAGCTCGGCCGACGCCTATCATTTGGCGGCGATCAACGCGTTCAGCGCCGGGCGGCGCGACGCCACCCTGCGGCGCGTCGCGCCGATTCTGCTCACATTGCCGGCGCGTCTGGCCCTCAGCGAGATCCCGGCGACCCACGCCGGACCGCTGACTGTGCAGGAAAAAAAGTCGTCCTACGCGGCGCCTCGGACGAAGTGACAGTGTCTTAGGGATATATACGTTCGATATTTATCCCTTACGCGCACGTCGCGCGGCCGCCGTTGATCCGGCCGCGCCGGATCAGCTAGGGCTGCGCCATGAGACTGGCGCACACGGCCGATTGGCATCTCGGACATGAGCTGCACGGCGTCGACCGAGAGGCCGAGCAGGCGCGGGCGCTCGACGCGCTGGTCGATCGCGTCGTCGAGATCGACGCGGACGCGCTGATCGTCTCGGGCGACGTGTTCCACACCGCCAATCCGACCGTCCGCGCCCAGCGCCTGCTGTTCAGAACGCTCGCGACGCTGGCGCGGCGCGCGCCCGGACTGCAGATCGCGATGATCGCCGGCAACCACGACAGCCCCGCGCGGCTCGAGCTGCCGCTGGCTTTGCCGCTGGATTTCGCGGACCCGGGCGACGCCTCGGACCGGCGGTTGCGCAGGTATGCTGTCGGTGTGCAGCGAAATGAAGAGGTCGGCATCGACTTCCACCGCCTTGATCACCCTCTGGGCCTACGGCACGCCGACATCCCCCGACCGAGTT
>CAZBIG010000337.1:0-3717 GCA_964491865.1 uncultured Neomegalonema sp.
CCGGGCTATAGCCGAGCGCCAATTCCAGGCCAACCGCGCGGCAAAGGCGGAACGCTCGATGACGCACGCCATCCTCACCGGCGCGGACGCGAACTTCTTCGGGTTTCTGTGGGACACGGTCGTCTCGACCCGGCGGGCCGTTCGGCGCGACGACGTGAGGCTCTACGTGTTCGACTTCGGCCTGACCGACGCGCAACGGCGCGCGCTCGGCCCGCTGGTCGACGGGATCAAAGATCCGGGCTGGGACATCGACTTCGGCTTCTCCGAGACGCCGCCGTCCTACAAGAAATACGTCACCTGCGCGCCGCACGCCCGCGACCATTTCCCCGGCCACGAGACCTATGTGTGGATCGACGCGGACGCCTGGGTGCAGACGGCCGAGGCGGTGGATCTGCTCATCGCCGGCGCGCTCAAGGGGCGTCTCGCGATCTGCCAGTGGAACGACCGGGCCTATCCGAGCCCCTTGTCGGGCGGCCGGGTGAAGCTGTGGGACGGCCTGCCGTTGTTCTCCGATCGGCGCCGGGCGACCCGCACCTGGCTGAACGGCAAACTCGCGCAGTATTTCTCGCGCCGGCTGGCCAATGAGACCTTTTTCACGCCCTCGCTCAACGCCGGGATCTGGGCGTTGCCGGCGGACGCGCCGCATTGGGCCGCCTGGGACGCGAGCCTGCGCCTCGCCCGGTTCCGCCGGCCGCGAGATCTGTCGGATCAGATCGCCCTCAATCACGCGGTGTTGACCCAAGGGCTGGCCGTCGAGCTGCTGCCCGCCTGGTGCAACTGGCTTTGCTCGGCGGCGCGGCCCGCCTTTGACGAGGGGCGGGGCCTGTTCGTGGAGCCGTTCCTGCCGCACCATCCGATCGGCGTTCTCCATCTGGTCGACCGCTCGAAGCGCGAGATTTACGCGATCGAGACCCTGGCGGGCGGCGAGATCCGCCGCAGCCTGCGTCCGACCGAGGCCGAGCGCGGGGGGCCGGCGGCGCCAAGCTGGGAAGGCGGGCAAAACGAGGCTCGAGACGAGGTCGGAGACGAGACCCGAGACGAGACCCGAGACCGGTCCCGAGACGGGGCGCGAACCGCGGACCGAACCGCGCCGACGGCCGCGCCCGCGTCGTGACGGTAGAGACGACGCAGACCGTCGCGGGGCCGCCGCTCCGCGCCGCGCCCCGCCGCGACGGCGTCCCGCCGCCGCTGGCCTATCGACCCGAAATCGACGGTCTGCGCGCCGTCGCGGTGGCGCCTGTGATCCTGTTTCACGCCGGCTTCGCGCCCTTCTCGGGCGGCTATGTCGGCGTCGACGTCTTCTTCGTCATCAGCGGCTATCTCATCACCACGATCCTTCTGGCGGACTTGTCGCGCGGCGCGTTCTCGATCGCGCGGTTCTACGAGCGTCGGGCGCGGCGGTTGTTGCCGGCGTTGTTCGTCGTGCTCGGGGTCTCGTCGGTGTGGGCGGCGGCCGCGCTTCCGCCGCCGGACGCCGAGCGGTTTTTCGAAAGCCTGCTCGCCACGCTGCTGTTCGTCTCGAACTTCTATTTCGAGGAGAACACCGGATACTTCGACCCGGCCGCCGAGGCGCAACCGCTGCTGCACACCTGGAGCCTGGCGGTCGAGGAGCAGTTCTATCTGGTTTTCCCGCTTCTGCTGCTGACGCTGAGCCGACGCGCGCCGGGGGCGACGCCGATCGTGCTGGCGGCGCTTTTGCTCGCGAGCCTGGTCGCCGCCGAGATCGGGGCCCGGCGCTTCGCCGACACGAATTTTTACATGCTGCCGACCCGGCTCTGGGAGCTGCTGGCCGGCGCGCTCTGCGCCTTGGCGCTCGCCGGCGGACCGCCGCGCCCGCACCGGCTGTTCTCGGCGCTTGGGCTGGCGCTGATCGTCGGCTCGGTGCTGCTGCTGTCGCCCGACGCGCCGACCCCGTCGCTGGCGATCGCGCCGGCGGTGCTGGGCGCGGTTTTGGTCATTCTGTTCGCGGGGCCCGGCGCCGAAACCACGCGGCTGCTGTCCCATCCGGCCCTGGTCGGCGTCGGTCTGGTCAGCTACAGCGCCTATCTGTGGCACCAGCCCCTGTTCGCCTTCGCCCGTCTCGGGGCGGTCGAGCCGCCGTCGGATGGGGCGATGGGGGCCCTCGCGCTGGCCTCGCTCGGGCTCGCCTGGCTGACCTGGCGCTTCGTCGAGACCCCGTTCCGCCGGCGCGGCCCGAGCGCGCCCCCGCGTCGAACGCTGGCGCTGTCGGGGCTCGCCGGCGCGGTCGCGCTCGGGGCCGTGGGGGCGGCCGGCGTCGCGACCGGCGGTTTCGAGCGCTTTTATCTCGCGCGCCTCGCGCCCGACCAAGCGGCGCTCTATCAGGCCGTGAAGGCGGCGACCACGCGGCCCGAGCGCCTGCCCGACGACGGGGCTTGCCGGTTCCATGTCGAGCGGCTCTCCGCGACGGCGCTCGCCCGGGTCGAGGCCTGCGCCGCGCGTCACGGCCCGGGGGTGGCGGTGATCGGGGACAGCCACGCCATGGACGTCTACGCCGCCTATGCGGGCGCGACGGCCGAGCCCTTCGTGTTCGGCCTGGCCCAGGGGCGCTGCCGCGCGCACGACCCGGGCCGCGGCTGCGCGTACGAGGCCTTGCTGGCCGCGCTCGCCGATCGGCCGGCGGCGCTGTCGCGCTTCGTCTACGCGCAGGCCGGCTTTCGCCTGCTGGTCGACGCCGACGGCCGACAGATCGGGCGCGACGCCTTTAGGGCCGAGACCCTGCCGCCCCTCGCCGCCGACCCGGCGAAAATCGAGCGCGTGGCCGACTATCTCGACCGTCTGGCGGCGTTCGGGCGCGTGGTTTGGCTCGGCCCGCGGCTCGAGCCCCATGTGCCGCCCTGGAGCCTGCTGGGCGCGGCCTGCGCCGCGACGGACGCCGGCGGCGAACCGGAGCGCGCCGCGCGGGTGTCGCCCGAGATCCGGGCCCTGTTCCGTCGGCTCGACCGCGCCGCGGCCGCGGCCGTCGGGCCCGACCGGCGGTTCCGCTACGTCTCGGGGCGGGACGCGCTGCGCTTCGAGGACCCCGCCGACCTGTTCGACTGCGGCGCCGTTTATTGGTTCGACGGCGACCACTGGAGCGTCGCCGGCGCCCGCCGGTTCGGACCGCGGCTCGACGCCGCCCTGCGCGCGGCGGGCTTTTGAGCGGCGGCGCGCGTTCGCAGGCGCCGCGAGACTTGCGCCCCATGATCTCGGGGGCGCGAGAAAGCCGCTGCGCCGCGCCATAATCTTTTGGTCTGGCCCTTGCGTGCGCAAGGTTGTTGCGCTTTAAGCTGTTGCGATCGCGAACAAGCGAATAGGAGCGAGGAGATGGCGCCTCTCGACGCGAACGCCCCGGCGGCGTCCTACGACGCCCCGAAAAAAGACTTGTACGAAGTCGGCGAGATCCCGCCGCTCGGCCACGCCCCGAAGCAGATGTACGCTTGGGCCATTCGTCGCGAGCGGCACGGGCCGCCCGAGCAGTCGATGCAGCTTGAGGTCGTCGACACGCCCGAGCCCGACAGCCACGAGGTTCTGGTGCTCGTGATGGCCGCCGGGGTCAATTACAACGGCGTTTGGGCCGGGCTTGGCGAGCCGATCTCGCCCTTCGACGTGCACAAGGCCGAGTTTCACATCGCCGGTTCCGACGCGTCCGGCATCGTCTGGAAAGTCGGCTCGAAGGTCACCCGTTGGAAGGTGGGCGACGAGGTCGTGATCCACTGC
>CAZBIG010000338.1:0-3704 GCA_964491865.1 uncultured Neomegalonema sp.
CCGTCGCCGTTCCGGATCGCCGAGCCGGCGACGGGGATCAAGGACGGCCTGCGGCCGCCGCGCAAGCGCGGTCGCGGATCCTTGATCCCCGTCCCCGCCCCGGCGCCGCGGGCCGGGCGACGGACGGGCTCCGCGGGAATGGCGGAAGGCCGGCGCGGCGCTCGGGCGCCCCTCAGCCCGCGAGCGCGTCCATGCGCTTGGCGAGCGCCACGTCGCGGGCGGACAGGCCCGCCACGTCGTGGCTGGTCAACACGACCTCGACCCGCGCGTACACGTTGGCCCATTCCGGATGATGATCGAGCCGCTCGGCCTCGAAGGCGACGCGGCACATCCAAGCGAACGCGTCGGCGAAGCTGTCGAAGGTGAAGGTTTTGGCGATCGCGTCCCGGTCGGACGCGGCCGTCCACCCGCTCGGGGCCAATTCGGCGAGCGCCGCGGCCCGCGCGTCGGCGTCGAGTTTATCCATGAGAGCCTCTCTGTTGGACGCCCGGCCGCGCGCCCGGCGCGGGCGCCGGCGGAGCGCTCACGCGCGTTTCTTGAACGGCGTGTGCTGAGCGAGCGCCTCGATCTCCTCGGCCACAGCCGCGCGCTCGGCCGTGAGATACTGCGCGACCGCCTCGCGAAAAGACGGGTTCGCGATCCAGTGCAGCGAATAGGTCGGCGTCGGCGCATAGCCGCGCGCGAGCTTGTGCGCGCCCTGGGCCCCGGCTTCGACGCGCCCGAGGCCGTGGGCGATGGCGAAATCGATGGCGCGGTAGTAGCAGGCCTCGAAATGCAGGCAGGGATGATCTTCGAGGCAACCCCAGTAGCGCCCGAACAGGGCGTCGCGTCCGATCAGGTTCAGCGCGCCGGCGATCCAGCGCCCCTCGCGCCGGGCCATCACCAGCGCGATGTCGCCGCGCATCGTTTGATGGGCGATGTCGAAAAACGCCCGGGTCAGGTAGGGCCGCCCCCATTTGCGCGCGCCGGTGTCTTGATAGAAGCGCCAGAACGCGTCCCAATGCGCGGGCTCGATCGCGTCTCCGGTGAGCGTAACGAGCTCGATCCCGCCCGCGACCGCGGTCTCGCGCTCTTTGCGCAGCTGCTTGCGCTTGCGCGAGGCGAGCCCCGCCAGGAACGCGTCGAAATCCGCATAGCCCTCGTTCAGCCAGTGGAACTGCTGGTCCTGCCGCTGCAACAGCCCGGCCGCGCCGAGGCGGGTCCATTCGCCTTCGGTGCAGAAGGTGATGTGCAGCGAGGACAAGCCCTCGTCGGCGGCCAGGCGGCCCGCGCCCTCGACGAGCGCGCGCTCGACGGCTTCGGGCGGCAGCGGCGCGTCGGGCCGCGCCAGCAGCCGTCGCCCGGCGACCGGCGTGAACGGCACCGAGCATTGCAGTTTCGGATAGTACCGGCCGCCGGCGCGCATGAAGGCGTCCGCCCAGCCGTAGTCGAACACGTATTCGCCCTGGCTGTGCGTCTTCAGGTAGAGCGGGGCGACGCCGAGCGGCGCGCCCTCGGCGGTTTCGGCGACCAGATGACGGGGCGCCCACCCGGCTCGGGCGGTCGCCGAGCCGCTGTCTTCGAGCGCCCGGAGAAACCGGTAGGTGAGAAACGGGTTCTCGGGCCGTCCGCCATCGGCCGTCTCGGGCGCGGCGCAAGCGTCCCAATCCTCGGCGGCGATGTCGTCGAGACCGCTCAGCACGCGGATCGCGATCGTTTCGGTCATCATCCCCGCTCCCTGTTGCGCGACGCCTGAAAGGATAGGACGCCGCGGGCGATCTGGCAGGGGCGCGGTCAGCGGATCTCGAACAGGCCTTCGACCTCGACCGACACGTCGAGCGGCAGCGAGCCGCAGCCGACGGCCGCGCGGGCGTGGCGGCCGGCGTCGCCGAACACCGCGACCATCAGGTCCGAGGCGCCGTTGATCACCGCGGGATGCTCGGTGAAGTCGGGGGTCGCGTTGACGAAGCCCGAGAGCTTCACGACGCGCACCAGCCGGTCGAGATCGCCCGCGCAAGCGGCCTTGAGCTGCGCGATCAGATGCAGACCGCAGGCGCGCGCGGCGGCTTGGCCGGCGGCGAGGTCCACGGGGCCGCCGAGCTTGCCGGTCAACAGCCCGCCCGCGTCGCGCGAGATCTGGCCCGACACGAACAGCAGAGGGCCGGTCTGGACATAGGGCGCGTAATTGCCGGCCGGCGGGCCCGGATCGGGCAGCACGAGGCCAAGGGCGGCGAGACGCTGTTCGACGGCGCCGGTCATGGGAACCCTCCGATTGCGGACGCGACGCGCCGCGGCGGCGCGACGGCTCCGCAACCTGTGCCCGAGGGGCGCGCCGCCGTCCAGCCGGCGCGGCGGTCTCAGTCCTCGCGCAGGGACCGGTTGAAATTGTCGACGATCGGTCGCAGCAGGTAGCTGGCGGCCGTCCGATCCCCGGTCTGGATGTGCACCTCGGCGGGCATGCCGGGGGCGAGTTCGGACCCGATGGCGCTGCTGAGCGCCGCGAGCTGATCCTCGGGGATCGTCACCTCGACATTGTAATAGGGGACGCGCGTCGCCTCGTCGAACTGCCGGTCGGCGCTGATCTTCGAGACCGTGCCGCTGATCTGCGGGGTGGTGCGCTGATTGAAGCCCGGGAACAGGATGTGCGCCTCTTGGCTCGGCCGCACCTGATCGCGAGACGCCGTGTCGATCCGCGCCTCGACCACCAGCTTCTCGTCCACCGGCACGACATGCATGATCGGCGTGGCGGGGGTGACGACGCCGCCGACGGTGTTCACCGCGAGCTCGTGCACCACGCCGCCCGAGGGCGCGCGGATCTCGGTCCGCGCCAGCGACTCGGCCAGCGAGGTGCGCTTTTCGCGCAGTTCGACGATCTGGGCCGTGACGTCGCGCAGCTCGGAGATCGCCGTTTCGCGCCGGTTGGAGCCGAGTTCGAGGATCCGGAGTTCGATCTCGGAAATCCGGCCTTCAAGCTGAGCGACCTCGCTGATCTGCGCGCCGCGCTGGCCGGCCAACCGGGCCTCTTCGCGCTCGAGCGCGATCACGCGCGATTTTTGGATCAAGCCCTTCGACAACAGGTCGCGCGAGACCGCCAGTTCTTCGGCGATCAGCTCGAGCTGCCGGTCGAGCGCGTCGATCTGCGCCTTCGACCCGGTGATCTGGTCGCGGATCTGGACCGTGCGGCCGCGCAGCTGGCGGATCTGCTGCTCGAGGGTTTCGCGCCGCGCCTCGAACAACTCGCGCTGACCCGCCAGCATGTCGGCGGCGCGCGGCCGCTCGGCGGCGCGTTCGCGCGTCTCCTCGTCGGGCGCCATGGCCTCCTGGTCGCGGGCCTCGGCGAGCAGCCGCGCCGACCGCGCCAACAGCTCGTCGAGCTGCCCGTCGATGATCGCGACGTTGGCCGCGATCGCGGTTCGGTCGAGGCGCATCAGCACGGCCCCGGGCTCGACGAGATCGCCGTTGCGCACCAGGATCTCGGCGACCACGCCGCCTTCGAGATGCTGGACCGTTTTGCGCTTGCTCTCGACGCGCAGCTCGGCGGTTTGGCTGATCACGGCGCCGGAGATTTCCGCCAAGGCCGACCAGACGCCGACGCCGAAGAACAGGAACAGGCTGACGGCGACGCCGACGGTGGTGTAGCCGCTGGCGGACCAGCGCCGCTCGGCCCCTCCGCCGCCGGCGCCGCCCGCCTCGGGCTTCGCACGGCCGCCGAACAGCGGCGCCAG
>CAZBIG010000339.1:0-3701 GCA_964491865.1 uncultured Neomegalonema sp.
CGAGGTCAAGAACAAGACCGAGTTCGGCCTGTTCATCGGGCTCGAGGGCGGCAGCGACGGCATGGTGCACCTGTCCGATCTCGACTGGAACCGCGCCGGCGACGAAGCGATCGAGGACTACAACAACGGCGACGTGGTGCGCGCGGTCGTGCTCGACATCGACGTCGAGAAGGAGCGGATCTCGCTCGGCATCAAACAGCTGGGCGGCGACCCGTTCGAGACGGCGACCGACGGCGTGCGCAAGGGCGCGATCGTCACCGCGGTCGTGACCGCGATCGAGGACGGCGGCGTCGAAGTCGACGTGAACGGCTCGAAGGCCTTCATCCGCCGGTCCGATCTCAGCCGCGACCGCTCGGAACAGCGGCCCGAGCGCTTCGCGGTCGGCGATAAGGTCGACGCCAAAGTCACCAATATCGACAAGCAGTCGCGCCGCATCTCGCTGTCGATCAAGGCGCGCGAGATCGACGAAGAGAAAGAGGCGGTCGAGCAGTTCGGCTCGTCCGACAGCGGCGCGTCGCTCGGCGACATCCTGGGCGCCAAGCTTAAAGAACGCGGCATGTGATCCGCGTCGCCGGCCGCCCGCCCGAGGCGGAGGCCGGCCCGCGCGTCGGCGAGATTACCGGTCAATGGCGCCTCTTGGGGCCGTTGACCTCGCCAGAGCCCTTGTCAACGCATCACTTAGGCGCAAACTGACCGTCGGATCGAGTTGGCGCGGTCATGGCCGCGCCGCGACGGAGGATTGCGCCCGATGGCGACTGAACAGCACGCTACCGAGCCGGCGGCCCTCGCCGCCGCGCTCGATCAGGCGCTGCAGACCCAGCGGCTGCGCCGCAGCCGGTTCTGGTGGCGGCTGATCGCCTTGATTTTCGTGGGTCTGTTCGCGCTCGGCGCGCTGGCCGCGGGCGGGTCGGGCGTGTCGCGCGATCATATCGCCCGGTTCGACGTCGAGGGCGTGATCGCCGACGACCCGAAACGCGACGCGCTGCTGCGCGAATTGGCCGAAGACGACAACGTCAAGGCTGTCATCGTGCGCATCAACAGCCCCGGCGGCACCACCGTGGGCGGCGAGGCGCTGTACGAGCAGCTGCGCGCCGTGGCGGAGGCGAAGCCGACCGTCGCCGTGATGAGCGAAGTCGCGGCTTCGGCGGGCTATATCACCGCGCTGGCCGCAGACCGCATCGTCGCCCGCGGCAACACGATCACCGCCTCGGTCGGCGTGATCTTCACCTCGCCCAATTTCTCGGAGGTGCTCGACACCGTCGGGGTCGAGGTCGTCGAGCTGAAGAGCGGCGCGCGAAAGGCCGAGCCGTCGCCGTTCAAACCGGTCGACGTCGACCAGCTGGATGTCGAGCGGGCGTTGATCGAAGACAGCTTCAACTGGTTTATCGGGCTGGTCGAAGAGCGCCGCAAAATTGACGCGGCGACGCGGAATTTGATTCGCGACGGCCGGATTTTAAGCGGTCGTCAGGCGCTCGCGGCCGGCTTGGTCGACGAAATCGGCGGCCGCGAGCAGGCGATGGCGTGGTTGGCGGCCGAGCGCGATGTGGACAGGGATCTGCCGGTGATCCAGCGGAAGGTGGAAGAAGAGCCCCAGGGTCTGCTGACGCGCCTTCTCGAAGGGTCGGCGGCCGCGCTCGGTTTGCCGCTATCGGTAGGCCAGGGCGGGGTTTGGGTCGGCCCGCGCCTAGTCTCAACCGTTCGTTAACCAATTGCGGCGAACGGTGCCTCAAAGACTACCAAAAACAAAACAGGAGAGCAGTGATGATTAAATCGGAGCTTGTCGCCAAGATCGCCGAAGCGCACCCGCAGATGCTGCAGCGCGATGTCGAGGCCGCGGTCTCGTCGGTGTTCGAGGTGATCTCGGACGCGCTCGCCAACGGCGACCGGGTCGAGCTGCGCGGCTTCGGCGCGTTTTCGGTGAAGACCCGCGAAGCGCGGACCGCGCGGAACCCGCGGACCGGGGCCGAAGTTCAGGTGCCGGAAAAGAAAGCGCCCTTTTTCAAAGCCGGCAAAGAGCTGCGCGAGCGGCTGAACGGCGCGGAATGACCTCTTGCGACGGGGCGGGGCGGCGCGCCGGCCCCGGGCCCGCCGCGCCCGCCAACGGAGACGACGCCCATGCGCTGGTTTCGACGGACGCTTAAGATCCTCATTCTCGCCGCCGTGGTGATGTTCGCGGCGCTGAACATGCAGATCGTGAACCTGACGCTGCTGCCCTTCGCGCCGACCGACGGCGTCGTGACCGGGCTGAGGCTGCCCCTCGCTCTGGTCATCCTGGCGGTGCTGGCGATCGGGCTGCTGGTCGGCGTGCTGATCGAGTACGGGCGCGAAGCGGGCTTCCGCCGCGAGCTGTCGATGAAATCGCGCGAGCTGTCTCGGCTGCAGGGCGAGCTGTCGCGCTTGAAAAGCGCGCTGAAGCAGACCGATACCGAGGAGACGGCGGCGCTGTTGCTGCCGAGACGCTGAATTCGAGCCGCCGCGCTGCGGACTGGACCGGCGGCGGCAAACAGGTTTCAAGATGGCGAGCGGCGGTCGGCGGCCCGAGCGGACGTCGACCCTTTCTCGTTTGTGCGAAAGTTTGGCCAGCGGTGCCCGAGACATGACGGTGCGCGTCAAAATCTGCGGCGTCACGAGCGTCGAAGCGGTCGAGGCGGCCGCTGAAGCCGGGGCGGCCTATATCGGGCTGGTGTTCTTCGCGAAATCGCCGCGCGCCGTCGACGCCGATCGCGCCCGCGCGCTCGCGCTGGCGGCGCCGCCGGGGCTCTGCAAAGTCGGCTTGTTCGTCGATCCCGGCGATCAGTTTTTAAAAGAGACGCTCGACGTCGCGCCCCTGGACATGATCCAACTACATGGCGGCGAGAGCCCGGAGCGGGTCGCCGACATCGGCCGACGCGCCGGGCTGCCGGTGATGAAGGCGGTGGCGATCGGAGGTCCTCAGGATCTGGCGTCTCTGCCGCGGTACGAGGCGGTGGCGGACCAGATCTTGTGCGACGCGAAACCGGCGCCCGGGGCCGCGTCGCCAGGCGGCGCCGGCGTTGTCTTCGACTGGCGGCTGGTGGCCGGGCGGCGGTGGCGGCGGCCCTGGATGTTGGCCGGCGGCCTGACGCCGGAGAACGTCGCCGATGCGGTCCGCCTGACCGGGGCCGCTCAGGTGGACGTCTCCTCCGGCGTCGAAAGCGCGCCGGGGGTGAAGTCGCCTGAGAAAATGCGCGCCTTCGTGGCGGCGGCCCGGACCGCCGCCGACGCCGCGTGATCGGCGCGCTGCGCCCGAACAGGGACTGAGAGAGGAAACGCCCATGCGGCCGGAAACCCTGAACTCGTTTCGAAGCGGTCCCGACGAGCGCGGCCGCTTCGGCGCTTATGGCGGCCGGTTCGTCGCCGAGACGCTGATGCCGCTGATCCTCGACCTGGAGCGCGAGTATCAGCGCGCGAAATCGGATCCGGCTTTCGAAGCCGAGATGCAGGATCTGTGGACCCATTACGTTGGACGACCGTCGCCGCTCTATTTCGCCGAGCGGCTGACCGAGAGGTTCGGCGGGGCCAAGATTTACTTGAAGCGCGATGAGCTGAACCACACGGGCGCGCACAAAATCAACAATGTGCTTGGCCAAATCCTGCTCGCCCGGCGGATGGGCAAGCGCCGGAACATCGCCGAGACCGGGGCCGGGCAGCATGGCGTCGCGACGGCCACCGTCTGCGCCCGC
>CAZBIG010000340.1:0-3698 GCA_964491865.1 uncultured Neomegalonema sp.
GGCGCGGCGGCGTTGGCGTGGCGGCGAGCCCGCGCGGCTCAGGCGTCGTTCGCCGCGGCGTCCGGCGGCGCGTGGCGGCGCGCCCGTCGCGCCAGCAAATCGAGGGCGGCGATGTAGCTGTCGGCGCCGAAACCGGCGACGACGCCGATCGCGACCGGGGCGATCAGCGAGCGGCGCCGAAAGGGTTCGCGCGCATGCGTGTTGGAAAGGTGGACCTCGACGGTCGGCGTCTCGGCCGCGGCGATCGCGTCGCGCAGGGCGATCGAGCTGTGCGTGTAGGCGCCGGCGTTCAGCGCCAGCCCGTCGGCCCCGCCGCGGGTCTCTTGGATCCAGTCGACCAGCGCCCCTTCATGGTTGGACTGGCGAAACTCGAGATCGGCATGAAGCGCCTCGGCGCGCGCCCGGCATGCGGTTTCGATCTCGGCGAGGGTCTCGCGGCCATAGATCTCGGGTTCGCGAAGGCCGAGCATGTTGAGGTTCGGGCCGTTCAGCACCCAAAGACGCAGACGCGGGGCCTCTGCGGCGTCCGGAGCGAGAAGGGGGGCGGGATCGGTCAAGCGCGTTCGCCGAGCGTTGGAAGAGCGTCGCCCCGCTCTTTATCGACGGTCTCGACGCCCGCCAAGCGTCGAGACCGCGAAAGCTCGGTTAAGAAGAAGCCGCCGCGGGTCACTTGTCGGCGGCGGCGCGGGCGTCGGCGGCCGCGCGCGCCAGGCGTTCGACCGGGGCCTCGTCGCGGCGGAAATTGAACACCTCGGCGCCAATGGCGTAGGTCGGCGTCCCGTCGACCCCCATCGCCTGGGCGAGGGCGAGATTGTCCTGGATCTGCGCGGCCACCTCTTCCGAGGCCATGGCGTCGGCGAGCGCGTCCGCGTCGATCCCGGCGCCGGCCGCGAGCTGATTGACGACTTGCGCGGTCATTCGGCCGGGATGGATCATCAACGCGTTGTGGAACGTCGCGTGATCGGCCGGCGGCAGCAGGCGTTTAGCGGCCAGCGCGGCCCGCGCCGCGACCAAAGCCCCGTCGCCTTGGAACGGCAGCAGGATCGCCACATAGCGCGCCTCGCCGTCCTGCTCGAGGAACTGGGTCACCGCCGGCGCGAACGCTTTGCAGGCGGGACAATTGAAGTCGACGAATTCGATCAGCGTGACGTCGCCGTCCGGGTTCCCGCCCACGAAGGTCAGCTCCGAGGCGAAATCGCGGTCGGCCAAGCCCGCGAGAATGCTGGCCTGAGCTTCGGCCTGGGCGGCTCGCAGGCGCCGCTCGCGTTCGCGCATGGCTTCGACGAGCACCTCGGGGTTCTCGATGAGATAGGCGCGGATCTCGGCCCGCAGCGCGGCGCGCTCCTCGGGGGCGAGCTGCGTGAACGCGGGCGCGGCCGCCGTCTCGGGGGTCGCCGTCTCGGGACTCGCGGTTTCGGGGCTCGCCGTTTCGGGGCTCGCGGTTCTGGGGGGCGTCGCCTCGGCGGCAGGCCCCGGCTCCGCGACGTTCTCTTCGGCGGCCAGCGCCGCCGTCGGTCCCGCCGGGGCGGGGCCGAACCCGTTCATCGCCACCAGGGCGGCCGCGCCGACGCCGATCGCGACCGCGGCGAGCAAAGTTGTGTGGATCGGTTGAGACATCGGCGCGTCCTCGCAGTCGGCTTGTCGCCGCAAATGAGTTTCAAAACGGCTTTCGCCGGAGCCGGCCCGCATTGCAAGGCTCGTCGCCCGCGCCGCCGGCGCCGACGACCCTCTCCGGCTCACGATTCCGCGAGCGCTTGCGAGTCAGTTATCCTCGAGATCGCTGGCCAGAACGCTAACGTCTTCGGCCCGCAGCCATCCGGGCGAGCCCACGGGCAGCAATTTCTTGGCCCGCTCGGCCATGCGCTTCGCGTCTTTCAGCTTGCCCGTGATCGCAAGACGCTCGGCGGTCGCGACCGCGGCCATGCCGTCCTGCCCGTCGCGCGCGTACGCGATGGCGAGCGAGCGGCGCAGCCGCGGCTCGAGCGGGTCTTCGAGCGCCGCCCGCTCGAGCACCCGCAGCGCCTCCGCGTCGCCTTCGGGCGTTTCGAGCGTCAACAGCGCCGCGCCCAGCCCGCCCGAGATCAGAACGTCGCCGGGCGACAAGGCGACCGCCTGACGATAGGGCTCGACCGCCTCGCGCCCCCGCCCGCTCTCCAGCAGGATCTGACCCTTGAGCTCCCAGTAGTAGGGATCCTCCGGGCGCAGCGCGATCAGCTGATCGGCCGAGGCGATCGCGCTGTCGGGGTCGGGCAACCGGTGCAGCGCGATGGTGCGGCGATAGAGGTCGAGTTCGCGCGATCCATAGCCGGCCAGGGGGCCGCTCGAGCCGGGCTCGGACAAAAACCCGTCGAGCTTGGCGCGCATCCGCCCATGCCAGTACCGGATTTCGTCCGAGGCGAGCCGCCCGCGCGCCGGCGACGCGGCGACGCCTTCGGCCAAGGCGTCGATGCGCTCGCTGCTGAGCGGGTGCGTAAGCAGATAGGGGTCGACGGTGGCGAGCGCGCGGCTCTCGGCGCCGAGGGTCTCGAGCACCTGCAGCATGCCGCTGGGATCGACGCCCGCGCGGTTCATGAAGGTCAACGCCGCTTGATCCGCGCTCGATTCCTGCCCGCGGGTGATCTTCAGCAGGCTGCGGGTGGCGAAGGTCTGCCCGCCGAGATCGACGCCCGCGGCCGCGTCGCCGCCGCCCGCGGCGCCGGCGGCCGCGCCCAGCAGCGTCGCGAGCAGCGACTGGGCCCGGGCCTGCCGCAACGCGGCCAAGCGGCGGACAACATGGCCCCCGGTGATGTGCCCGGTCTCGTGGGCCATCACGCCCATCAACTGCTCCGGCGTCTCGAGCCGCTGCAGCAACCCCGCGTGAAAGAACATGTTGCGCCCGCCGTTGACGAACGCGTTCAGGCTCGGATCGTTGACGATGAAAAGGCGCACGCTGTCGGGCTCGACGTTGGCCGCTTGAAAGATCGGCCGGGTCATCATCTCGAGGGTGCGCTCGATCTCGCTGTCGCGGATCAGCCCTTGGGCCGAAGCGGACGGCGCGACCAGGCTGATCAGGGTCGCAGCCATGGTCGCAGCCGCGGGCGCGAGAAGGGCGCCGAGCGCCGCGACGGGGCTCCGCCGGCGACGGGGCGCGGGGCGCGGGTTCAGTCGGCCGAGCATGGCGGTCTCCGAAGTTGCCGGAGCGCGCCGCCTGACGGGCGACGCGCCTCGTGTGGAATGGTCGGGCCGGAACATGCGTATTTCAAGGCGGCGTCTCCCGGGCGAGCGGGCCGCTGGCCGGCGCCCGGACGGCGGCGGCGGCCGTCAGCGGCGCAGTCGGCGGGCGCCGCTCGACGAGGGCGCGTCGCCATAGGGGTCGTCGCGCCGGGGCCGATCGCCGTCGGAAGCGTCGCTGCGCGACGCGGCCCAGGGGTCGATTTCCGGATCGCCGGGGCGGTCGACACCGCCGCCGCGCGCCGCTGCGAACCGGTCATAGGCGCGGCCGAACGCGCTTCCACGGGGCGCGGGGTCGGCGGCGGGGGGCGTCGGATGGTCCCAGGCCGAGACCGGGCCGGCCGGCCCGACCGGGTCGCCGTCCGATCGCGCCGCCTCGGCCCCCTCGACCGCCTGGCGCGCGGCGCGCGCTTCGAGCTCCCACGGATCGACGGTCCAAGGATCGACCTCGGGCCCCGACACGTCGAGCGGCGGCGCGGCCGCGCCGC
>CAZBIG010000341.1:0-3696 GCA_964491865.1 uncultured Neomegalonema sp.
GGGCGCCGGCCCCGACCGTCGCCATGGCGCTGGCGGCCTCGCCGCGGACCCGTTCGATGCGTTCGCAGGCGTCGACCGCCAAGCGCTCGACGGTTTTGCGGGCGTTGGCGCAGGCGGTTTCGGCGCGTTCCTGAGCGGCGTCCGCAGCCCCCTCGACGGCGATCCGCGCGGCGGCGGCCCGGCGCGCGGCCGCGGCCGCGGCCTCCTCGGCCGCCTCGGCGGCGCGGGCGGCGGCGGCGTCGATCTCGGCGGTCGCGGAGTCGCGACGCGCTTCGGCCAGTTTCACGGCGTTCGACGACGCGGCCTCCGACGCTTCGACCGCGCGGGTCTCGGCGGACTGGATCCGCTCGAGCGTCTCGGAGCGGGTGGTCTCGGCCGCGACCCGGGCGGCCTCGGCCCGGTCGAGCGCGGCGTCCGCGGTTTCGGACAGGCTGCGGCGCGCGGTCTCGAGACGCTCGCGGATCGCCTCGGAGGTTTCGCGCGCGACCGTGGCGGCGCGCTCGGTCATGCCGGCCGCCTGGGTCTGCAGGATTTCGAAGGTTTCGGCCGCGCAGCGCTCGATCGAAGCGACGGCCGTCTCGCGCGCGCTTTCGGCGACGTCGGTCGTCTGCGCCCGGTGGGTTTCGGCCTCTTCCGCGATCGTCGCGCGCAGGGCCTCGGCGGCGTCGACCGCCGCTTTCAGCCCGTCGAGCGCGTCCGACTCCGTCTCGGCCCGCGCGATCAGCTCTTCGAGCCGCGACTGCGCCTCGCGGGCCTGCACGTTGGCGCCGTCGATCAGGTCGAGCGCCTTCTGAGCGGACGCCATGCGGTCCTCGGTCTCGCGCGCCTCGGTCAGCGTGCGCTCGAGCGCGTCCCCTGCGGATTTGGCCGCGCCGCGCAGCCCGTCGATCTCGGCCCGGATCTGCTCGACGTCGTCGAGCGCGCCCCGGGCGGCCTTGGCCGTGGCGACCAGGCTCGCCAACCGCTCTTCCTCGGCGTTCGCCTCGGCGCGGGCCGCGCGCAGCGCGTCGCGGGTCTGCTCGACGCCGTCGGCCAGCGCCTTGATCGTCGCGCCGACGCCCTCGTCGGTGCGTTTCAACGCTTCCAGGCGCCGGTTCAGCGACCAGCAGTAAAAGATGGCGGCGAGCGACACGGTCAGCAGCAGACCGTCGGCGATCAACGACATGGGAACCCCCTCACAGGACCACGTATTCGACAATGAGGAGGTCGCGGATGGCCTCCGGATGAGTGGCGAGCCGGAGCCGCCGAAGCATTTGCGCGCGCAGCAGGTCGAGCGCGGCCGGCTTCGCGATGTCGTCCTCGTCGATCGCGCGCAGCAGCGTGTTGAGCGCGTCGAGCAGACGCGGAGCCTGGGCCTCGACCTCGAGGATCTGGTCGGCCGTGGTCTCGACGCTGAGCGCGAGGCGCAATTGACGCGCGCGGCCGTCCTCGGGCGGCAGGGGCACCGAGATCGGCGGCAGTTCGAGGAAGGCGAGCGCGACCTCTTCTTTCTTTTCTTCCTTGGTCGCAGGGTCCGCCGACAGGTCCGGCGTCGGGATGAGACCGCTCATCACGCCGTAAGCGGCCCCGCCGCCCAGCGCGATCGCGGCGACCACGCCGATCAGCAGCGGGACCATCCCGCCCTTTTTGCCGTCTTTTGCAGAGGGCTTCGCCTCCGCGGCCGCCTCGGCCATGTCCGTCTCCCTCGAGCGTGCGACCGACGGCGGAAACCGACGCCGATCTTCGGCTGATCTGGGGCGACCATAACGGCCAACCTGCAAACCCGGTGTTAACGCCGACCGGGCTAACTCAAATTGCGGTAAGCATGATTGGCGCGGGCTTTCGCGGAGCGGTGGGCTCCGGGAGCGGTTCCGAAGCCGGTCGGCGCCGCGCGCCGATCTGGACGGACGAGGATCCGCATGAACGCCCTCATGGCCACTTGGGAAGCGCTGACGCCGGCCCGACGCGTCGCGTTGGCCGCCGCTGTGCTCGCCACCCTGGCGATCGCCTATTTCATCGCGCAGACCGCGACGCGTCCGCCGATGGCGCTGCTGTATGGCGGTCTCGACCAGCGCTCGGCGGGACAGGTCGTGGCCGCGCTCGATCAGCTCGGCGTGCCCTCCGAGGTGCAGGGCGACCAGATCCTGGTGCCGGCGGCCGCGCGCGACCGGGTCCGCGTCGACCTGGCGCGCCAGGGGCTGCCGCAGATGGGGCAGGCGGGCTACGAGCTGCTCGACGAGCTGTCGGGCTTCGGCACGACCTCGGAGATGTTCCAGGCGACCTATTGGCGGGCCAAAGAGGGCGAGCTTGCGCGCACCATTTTGTCGGTGCCGGGGGTGCGCTCGGCGCGGGTGCATATCGGCGCCAACCAGCGCCGGCCGTTCGACCGCGCCAGCGCCGAGGCGTCGGCGGCCGTGACGGTGCGGATGTCGGGCGGCGCGCTGGACGAGAAGACCGCGGTCGCGATCCGCTATCTGGTCGCGTTGGCGGTCTCCAACCTCGAAGCCGAACAGGTCGCGGTGATCGACGCCGACAACGGGGTGGTGTTGCGCCCGGGCGAGGAGAACGCCGCCGCGGCCGCCGACGCCGCGGCCGAGCGACGCTCGCAGGCGCTGAAAGCCGAGATCGAACGCCTGCTGTCGGTCCGCTTCGGGCCGGACAATGTCGAGGTGTCGGTCGCGGTCGAACTGAACAAAAACCGCGAAACCGTCTCGGAGCGCCGCATCGACCCGGACAGCGGCGTGCCCGTCTCGTCCGAGGTCGAGGAGGCGATCGAGAAGAACGCGGGCTCGGATCCCGCCGTGACGGTGGCCAGCGAACTGCCCGACGGCGACGCCGCCGGAGCGGGCTCGCGCAGCTCGGAACGCTCCGAGACCCGCGAGGTGACGGCCTTCCAATACTCCGAGACCCGCCGCGACGCGGTGCTCGAGGCCGGCGGCGTGAAGCGGATCGGCGTGGCGGTGCTGGTGAACCAGGTCGCCGTCACCGCGGCCGACGGAACCGTGACTTACGCGCCGCGCCCGCCCGAAGAGCTTGAGGCGATCGCCGAGCTGGTGCGGTCGGCGATCGCGTTCGACGCCGCCCGCGGCGACGTGGTGACCGTCGAGAGCTTGCAGTTCGCGCCGATCCCCGAACTCGGGGCCGAGGCGACGGCCAGCGTGGTCGAGCGTTTCATCGATCAGAACCTGATGACGTTGATCCAACTCGGGGTTCTGGCGCTGGCCGCGTTGGGGCTCGGGCTGTTCGTGATCCGTCCGATCTTGACGGCCCCGGCCGCCGAGGCCGCGACGCCGGCGCTGGCGGCCGCCGGCGCGGCGCGGGGCGACGACCAGGTCGACGCCGGCGACGACGAGACGGCCGCTCTGCCGGCGCTCGACGCCGAGGGGCGCGCCGTCGCGCGGGTCGACGGCGCGGACCCCGACGCCGAGAGCGGCGCGGAGGGCGCGCCGGCCGCGATCACCCAACAGCTCGCCTCGGCCCCGGCGCCGATCGAGGAGGAGGAGCCGCCGAGCTCGGAGAAGCTCCGGATCGCGGTCGACACGCGCACCGAGGAGACGGTCCAGCTGCTGAGCCGCTGGCTGAACCCTGAGCCGGCGCCCGAGGAGATGCGCTGATGCCGCGTCCGGTCTGGTTTGAAAGCTTCGGGGCGGCCGCGGCGCCCGAGCCGGAGGCGCCGCCGCCGCCGGCGCCCGAGCCTCCGCCGCCGCTCGAGGAGCA
>CAZBIG010000342.1:0-3688 GCA_964491865.1 uncultured Neomegalonema sp.
GGGCGTCCGCCGCGGCGGCGGACGGGCCCGCGTTCTGTGGCGCCGCGCGGCGGCCCCAGGGGTTCTTGATGGGGAAATTCACGATCATCGCGCCGTCTCCGCCCGAACCGCCTGTCGGCGGGGCCGCCCGCGCCGGTGCGGGGGCCGTGTCGGGCGGATATGCCGGCGCGGATCCGGCGGCGTGAGTCGCGCAAAGAGCGACGCGTCGGGACCGCGGGCCGGGGGCGTCGTCTCAGGCCGTCAGTCGGGCTCGGCCGCGGGCCGACTCAAGGCCTCCAGCACGGCGTAGATCGCCGCCTCCTGGCTCGACCACGCCTGGAGCTTGGCGCGCGCCCGCCGCAGATGGGTCGCCACCGTGCTCGGCGAGGCCGACTGCTCGGAGTTCACGAACTGCGCGCCGATCTGCGCCGGCGACAGCCCGGCCGCGAACAGCGCGACGCAGAACGATTCGGTCGGCGTCAGGAGCGCGGTCGACACCCCGTCCTCCCGCTGCGCCACGTCGAGCGCCATCAGGAAGTACCGCGCCGCCGCCAGGAAGTCGCGCCCGCGCTCCTGGCAGAGCTGCGCGAAGCCGGCCTGGTCCTCCAGCGCGTAGGCGATCGCGACGCCGAACCGGGCGGTCCCGTCCCGCGCCGGGCGGAGGCCGATCGGGGCCGAGAGGAAGCCCTTGACGTCGAACTGGTCCTCCAGCTGGCGTTCGAAGGCGGCCGCCCGCGGCGGCATCCGCGCCCAGTAATCGGGGCCCGAGAACTTCAGCGGGGCAAGGTCGTCGACCGTCTTCTTCATCGACCAGGACAGTCGCCAGACGCTCGGATCGGCGGCGGCGACCGCCGAGAACTTCGCGGTGAAGAGCGGTCCGGAGATCTTCGTCTGCGGTCCGATGAGGGCCGAGGGGGCCCGTGAGCGCGGGGCGAGCGCAACCACCACGCGGTCGAAGCCGATCTCGGCGGCCAGCGCCTGGAACGCCGCCGCCGCCGCCGCGAAGTCCTTCCGGCGCCCCGCGCGCGCCGCCGGCTCGATCCATCCCAGGCAGGCGCGCTGCGATGCTGGAAAGCTCGGTCCCATCGTGAAACCTTTCAGTTCGGGGTGGCGTGACGGGCGCAGGCGCCGTCATGATCATGCATGGGCGTGCGAACGGTCGGGGGGTGCGCCGTGGAGGACGAGCTCGAGGCGTTTTACAAAGCGTTCAGCGCGATCCTCGGCCTCTACGAGGCCGGGTGCCGGAGGCGTGTGCTCGTCGGGCTGCTGTGGCGCCTGCTGCGCGATCCGCCGGAGGCGCTGAAGGCGGCGCTCTCGCAGAGCGCCGAGAAGCAGATCGAGGACTGGCTCGACCGGTTCGACGGCGATCCGCTGAACCTGATGCTGGACTACACGGATCCCGCCGGCGCCGACCTGACCCAGCGCGCGGCGCAGGAGATGCTCGCCAAAGACGCCGTCACGCTGGCCCGCTGGGTGGACGCCGAGGCCTTCGACGCGCACGATCTGACCATCGCGAAGTACGACCAGCCCGAGCGCCAGTGCCGCGAGCCGCTGGGCACCCGGCGCGGCGACGCGTTCTACGTGTTCGCCGCCGAGCTGAAGCAGTTCGGCCGGCGCAAGCTGAAGGCGCTCGATCAGCGCCGCCATTTGTGCCTTGCCGAGCTCGCCCTGCCGCAGCATCAGGTGGTCTGCGAGGGGCTGGCCGGCGGGTTCCGGGCGCGGGTCTGGGGCTCGGGGCCGCAGGCGAGCTGGCGCGCGCCGCCCGGACCGCACCGCCCGCTCCGCTTCGGCGGGGCCGTGTTCCGCGGGCTGAAGCTGGAGCCTCAGCCCCGGGTCGACGGCAACGGCGCGCCGGACGGTTTCTGGATCCACCGCCTGGCGTCCGACGCCTATGAGAGCGAGCTGCGCGACCATCTCGACCGGGCGATCCACGGGCCGGAGGCGCTCGACGTTCTGGGCTTTCCGGAATGCGCCATCGACGCCAGGGGGGCCGAGACGGTGGCGGCCGCGCTGAAGGCGCGCGACAGCCAGGGCGCGCCGGCGCTGACGGTGGCCGGCTCGTGGCATCGCGAGGACCCGCTCGCCGACTATGTCTATCGCAACGCCGCCCCGGTCTTCGACCAATACGGCGAGAAGATCGCCGACATCCACAAGACCTGCTGCTATACGGACCCGCGCAGCGCCCTCGAGGAAGCCATCGAGCCCGGTTGGGACTATCATATCTTCTATCTGAAGGGCCATCTGGTCTCGGTGATGATCTGCAAGGATTTCTGCAACCCGGAGCGATCGGCGCGCGTCGACCCGGTGCTGAACCTGCCGGTCGACGGCTACTTCGTGATTTCGATGGGCGACGAGGCGACGCTGACCGAGCACGCGATGGTCGCCCACTGGCTCTACCGGCGCGCGCTGCTCCGCTCGGTCCGGCCGCCGCCGCGCGCGTTCGTGATCCAGCAGCCTCCCGAGCCGGTCGCCGCCGATCCGACGGGCGCGCCGAGCGGCGGCGCGTGGGGCTACGCCCTCTATCAGCACCTCCATCGCATCCGGTCCGACGAGCAGATTCTGCGGGACGCGCGTCTGGTCGACCCGTTTGTGACAAAGCCCTAGCGGCCCGGCCCTTGTGCTTCGGGACCGGATCGCTTACGTCTCAGATCAATATAAGGCTGAAATGAAGTGAAGTGAAGGGTGGTCACTTGCTCGATTTGCCTCACGACGTCGCCCTGACCCAGCTGTTGAACGACGCCGTCGCGCCGGCGGCGTTCGTGGGGGAAGCGCGGGCGGCGTTGGCGCGGGCCGTTGATGGCGATGACGAAGCGGACGCGGCGGATGCGGAAGGCGCCGACGGTCGACCGACCGCGCCGCCGCAGCCCGCCGATCGGGTCGCCTCGGTTGCGGCCTCTCTCGATCTTCTGGTGCGCGCCAAGGCGCGGCAGGTCTTGAAGACGCATGATCGGCGCGCCGATGCGGTCGCGGCCGACCGCGACCGGTCGATCGACCGGAGCTTCTCCGGCGCGCTCGAGCCGGGCGCCGAGGGCGCGGGCCGCGACGCCGACCCGCGGCCCTGGGCCCAGCAATGGAGCGACGCGTTCTTTCGCTGCGCCGCCGCGGTCCGCGACGCCGAGGCGGCGACCTTCGACCGGCGCGCCCCGCGCCGCGCCTCCCAAGCCGACCGGATCCGCGCCCTGGCCGACCTCGTGGACGACGAACTCGCCGCCGCCGCCGTCCACGCGCCCGACAAGCTGCTGAACCGCCTGCATGTGCGCGAGATTCTGACGCTGCTGGCCGAGAGCGACGGGCCGGTGCGCCGCCGGACCATCCGCGACCGCTTGGGCCTGAAGGACGCCAACCTGACCCGGCTGCTCACCCTGCTCGAGCTGAACGGCCTGGCGACCCGCCGCGAGCGCGGCAAGGAGAAGCTGCTGGCCGCGACCCCGGCGGGCCGCGCCCTGATCGAGGGCGCCGAGGCCGCTCCGCCGATGCGCCGAAAGCCCTCCGCCGCGCCGCCCGAGAAGGAAGGCCCGCTCGGCGACCGCGCGGCCGCGCTGATGGAGGAGGCGGTCGACGCCATCGAGCGTCTGGAGGGCCTGCGCGCCGCCCGGCGGCCGGACAGGAAGTTCCCGGGGCCCGAAGACGGCGGCTACGGGAGTGCGCGCGCCGCGCCCGCGCGCGCCGGCGGCGCCCCCGGCGAGGACCCTCCGGCCGGTCCGACGCC
>CAZBIG010000343.1:0-3674 GCA_964491865.1 uncultured Neomegalonema sp.
CGAGCGCGCGCGAGCCCGGCTGGGACAGCCCCTGGGGCCGCGGCCGACCGGGCTGGCATATCGAATGCTCGGCCATGTCGCGGAAGCTGCTCGGCGAGAGCTTCGACATCCACGGCGGCGGCGTCGATCTGGTGTTCCCGCACCATGAGAACGAACGCGCCCAGTCGCTGTGCGCCCATCCCGACAGCGACTTCGCCGCCGTGTGGATGCACAACGGCTATGTGATGGTCGGGGGCGAGAAGATGTCGAAGTCGCTCGGCAACTTCACCACGGTGCACGACCTTCAGGGCCGCGTCCCGGGAGAGGTGATCCGCCTGGCCATGCTGATGGCGCACTACCGCCAGCCCTTTGATTGGACCGAGAAGCTGGCGGCGGAGGCGCGCGCGGTGCTGACCCGCTGGCGCAGGATCGTGGCCGACGCGCCCGGGCCGCAAGGAGCGTCGGGCGAAGGGGCGTCGGTTGACGAGGCGTCAGACCCGCCCGAAGCGGTCGTCGCAGCCTTGGCGGACGACCTTAACACGCCCAAAGCCCTCGCCGAGATGCACGCTTTGGCGTCAGCCGGCGACGCGGCGGGCTTGCGCGCGGGCGGAGCGCTGCTCGGGCTGCTGACGCCCGAACTCGGCGCCTGGGCCGCAGCGCCCACCGCATCCGCGACGGTGGCCGCCCGCATCGACGCGCTGCTGGCGGCGCGGGCGGCGGCGCGCAAAGCGCGGGACTTCGCCGCCGCCGATCGCCTGCGCGACGCGTTGGCCGCAGCCGGCGTGGTGGTGCGCGACGGCCCGGGCGGCGCCGAATGGAGCCTGTCGCCCGATTTCGAAGCCGCGCGCCTGCCGGAGCCCGCCGAGCGCTGAGCGCGCCCTGATCCCTCTCGCCCCGACGCCTCTCGCCCCGACCGGAGCCCGCCATGACCGAAAAGATCCGGCTGTCGCTCTACGACACGACGCTGCGGGACGGCCAGCAGACGCAGGGCGTCGATTTCACCGCGGCCGATAAGCGGCGTCTGGCCGAGGCGCTCGACGGGCTCGGGATCGATTACGTCGAGGGCGGCTGGCCCGGCGCGAACCCGACCGACACCGAGTTTTTCCGCACGGCCCCGCGTTTGGCGAACGCCACCTTCACCGCGTTCGGTATGACCAAACGGGCGGGGCGCTCCGCGGCGAACGATCCGGTCTTGGCCGAGGTTCTCGACGCGGGCGCGCCCGCGGTGTGCCTGGTCGGAAAGGCGCATGAATTCCATGTGCGCGCCGCGCTGGGCGTCTCGCTGGCCGAGAACCGCCAGGCGATCGCGGACAGCATCCGGCATCTGGTCGACGCGGGACGCGAAGCGCTGTTCGACGCCGAGCATTTTTTCGACGGCTACAAAGCCGATCCGGACTATGCGCTGTCCTGCCTCGACGCCGCCGCTGAAGCGGGCGCGCGTTGGGTGGTGTTGTGCGACACCAACGGCGGCGCGCTGCCCGGCGAGATCGCGGAAATCACCGCCGCCGTCGCCCGCCGCATTCCGTCCGAACGCCTGGGCGTGCATACGCACAACGACACGGAGCAAGCGGTCGCCGGCGCTTTGGCGGCGGTGGAAGCCGGGGCGCGGCAGATCCAAGGCACGCTGAACGGCCTCGGCGAGCGCTGCGGCAACGCCAATCTGGTCTCGATCATTCCGACGCTGCTGCTGAAAGAACCCTACGCCAGCCGCTATGAAACGGGCGTGGGGCTTGAGGCGCTGAAGGGACTGACCAAAATCAGCCGGCTGCTGGACGAGATACTGAACCGGGCGCCGAACCGTCACGCGCCCTATGTCGGCGCGGCCGCCTTCGCGCACAAAGCCGGGCTGCACGCCTCGGCGATCGTGAAGGATCCGGCGACGTACGAGCATGCGCCGCCCGAGACCGTGGGCAACGCCCGCGTGATCCCGATGTCGAACCAAGCCGGGCGCGCGAACCTGGCGCGGCGTCTGGCGGAGGCGGGCATCGCCGTCGACAAGGCCGACCCGCGACTCGGCGCGCTGTTGTCCGAAGTGAAGACGCTCGAGGACCAGGGCTTCGCCTATGACAGCGCTGAGGCGAGCTTTGTGATGCTCGCCCACCGCTTTCTGGGCGCGGCGCCGAATTTTTTCGAGGTCGAACGGTTTCGCGCCAGCGTCGAGCGCCGACACAACGCGAACGGCGATTTGGTCACCGTCTCGGAAGCGGTGGTCGAACTGCTGATCGACGGCGAGGAGATCATGACCGCGGCGAAGAGCGTCGATCCGGCCACGCGAGAGGATCGCGGCCCCGTCAACGCCCTCTACAGCGCGCTGCGCAAGGCTCTGGGCCGGTATGGCGCGGCGATCGAGGATCTGCGGCTTGTCGACTACAAGGTGCGCATTCTCTCCACCGGCACCGAGGCCGTGACGCGCGTGTTGATCGAAAGCGCCGACCGGGCGGGCGCGCGGTGGGGCACGGTGGGGGTTTCGGCGAACATCGTCGACGCGTCCTTCCAAGCGCTCGAGGACGCCATCCACTACAAGCTCATGCGCGACCAGGCGTCGGCGAGCGGCCCGGGCGGGGCGAGGTGAGGCGGCGCGAGCCGACGGACGGGGCGACGGATCCGCTTTCGCCAAGCCCGCCTGACGCCGGTCCCGCCGCGGCGCGCCCGTCCGCGCTCGATCTGGTCGAGAGCGAACTCGCCGAGGCCGATCCTGACCGGTACGCCGCGGCGCGGGCGGCCCCCGCAGCGGTCCGACGCGATTTGCTGACGCTCTACGCTTTCAACCTCGAGCTCGCGCGGATCCCGTGGCGGGTCAGCGAGCCGCAACTTGGCGCGGTGAGGCTGCAATGGTGGGCGGATCTGGCGCACGCGGCCGCCGCCGGAGAGCGGGCGGGGGGGGCGACCCAGGGAGGCGGCGGGGGGCCGTTGGCCGCGCGGGTGGCCGAGTGGGTCGGGCGTCGGCGGCCGCCGCCGACGCCGCTGAGAGCCATGATCGAAGCGCGCCTGCGGGATCTCGACCCGACCCCCATGGAAAGCGCCGAAGCGCTCGACGCGTTTCTCGCGGGGTCGGCGGGCGGCTGCATGCGCTTGGCGGTGGGCGTCGCGACCGGGCGCGACGATCCCGCCGAAGCCGCCGCCGCGGCGGATCTCGGCAGGGCCAACGGGGCCGCCGCCCTGATCGCCGCGACGCCGGCGTATGCGGCGCGCGACCGGGTGATGTTGCCGCCCCCGGGCGGCGTCCCGATCCCGCTTGACGGTTTGGCGCGCGGCGCGCTGTCCGAGGCGGCGCGCGAGGCGGTTCGGCGCTTGGCGCGGTCCGGGCTGCTAAAGCTCGCCGCCGCCCGCGCGCGTCGCGACGCGGTGGCCCCGAGCGCGGCGCCGGCGACGCTGTCCGCATGGCGCGCCGAAGCGCTGTTGAAGCGCGCGCTGAAGCCCGATTTCGACCTGGTCGTCGACTGCGCGCCGGTCTCGCCCTTCCGACGCCGCGCCGGACTGCTTTGGCGCAGTATTCTCGGTTGGTGACGAGCGCGCGCTTCTGTTCTGATAATAAAAGGGCGGCCGCTCAGGCCGCCGACATCGCCGCGGCGTCGGCGGAAAGCCACGCGTCGCACGCCGCAAGCGCCCGAGCGGCGTAGGCCCGCGCCCGATCGCGCTTGCCGCGACGGCCGCGACGCTCGCCTTCGGGCAGCGGCGGGAACAGCCCGAAATTG
>CAZBIG010000344.1:0-3666 GCA_964491865.1 uncultured Neomegalonema sp.
GTCCGGTTCGCCGTGCGCATTGAGGATGGAGACAAAAGCCGAATTCAGAACTTCGAGTGCGTGTGCATCGCCCGCGCCGGCGGCGGCATCAACGCCAACTTCACCGTGCGCAAGATCAGCTTCGGCGAGGGGGTCGAACGCGTGTTCCCGTTGTTCTCGCCGGTGGTCGAGAGCATCACGGTGGTGCGCCGCGGCCGGGTCCGCCGCGCCAAGCTGTACTATCTCCGCGATCGCCGCGGGAAATCCGCGCGGATCGCCGAGGACACGACGTACAAGCCGAAAAAAGAGTCGCGTCCCGGGGCGTGACGGAAACGATCGGCCGCCGAGGCGGCGATTAAACCGCCTTCGGAAGACAGAACAGAGCCCGAAACCTGAAGCTTCGGGTTCAGGTTTCGTCGACCATGTTGGGGGTCCGTTCATCGCTCTCGACTAGGGTCTCGCGCGACGCAGCACCGCGCGGAGACCTTTTATGCTCGGATTTTTCACTGGCCAAAACCAGCAGGCCGCCGACGCCGGCGCGCGCGCGCTGATCGACGCGATCAGCGCTTCGCATTCAGTCGTCAGCTTTGATCTCAACGGCGCGGTGCTCGACGCCAACGACGTCTTCCTCGACGCGATGGGCTATCGCCGCGAGGCTGTTGTCGGACGACATCACCGAATGTTCGTCGACCCCAACCAGCATAACAGCCCTGAATATGCGTCTTTCTGGTCGAACTTGCGCAATGGCGAGGCCTTCAAGGGCGAGTTTAAGCGCATCGCGAAGTCGGGTCGGGAAGTTTGGCTAGAGGCGTCTTACACGCCGGTGCGCGGCCCGGCCGGGCGGCTCGAGAAAATCGTCCAGGTCGCCGTCGACGTCACCGAAAAGAAGCGGCAAAGCGCCGACGCGATCGCTCAGCTCGCGGCGATTTCGCGCTCGCAAGCGGTGATCGAATTCGACGCCGACGGCGTGATTTTGGACGCCAACGACAATTTCCTTTCGGCGATGGGGTATCGCCTCGACGAGATCAAAGGCCGCCACCACCGCATGTTCGTCGCGCCTGAGGACGCCAACAGCGACGCCTATCGCGGATTTTGGCGCGACCTCGCCGCGGGCCGGTTCGCGACCGGCGAATTCAAGCGCGTCGCCAAGAACGGCGAGGCGGTTTGGATCCAGGCGAGCTATAACCCGGTCCTCGACGCCGAGGGGCGATGCGCCAAGATCGTGAAATACGCGAGCGACGTCACCGGGCGGCGCCGCTCGATCCAGGCGATCGGCGACGCGCTGTCGAAGATGGCCGCGGGCGATCTGTCCGCGCGGGTCGACCGACGCGTCGACCCCGACTTCGCGACGCTGCGAGACGTCGTCGACGGGCTGGGCGACCGGCTGAACGGCCTGTTCGGCGACTTGATCGCCATCGGTCAAACGGTGGCGACCGGGGCCGAGGCCATCACCAAACGATCCGAACGCCTCGCAGGCGCGGCCGAGACCCAGGCCGCCTCGCTCGAAGAGACCGCGGCGACGATGGAGGAGATGTCGGCCAGCATCCGCAGCAGCGCCGACAACGCCCAGCAGGCGGACAAGGCGGCCAGCGAAGCCGCCGATCGGGCGCAGCGCGGCGGCGCCGTCGTGAACGACGCCATGACCGCCATGGCCGAAATCGAGACCGGCGCGGCCAAGATCACGGAGATCATCAACACGATCGAGTCGATCGCCTTTCAGACCAACCTGCTGGCGCTCAACGCCGCGGTCGAGGCGGCGCGCGCGGGCGACGCGGGCAAGGGCTTCGCGGTTGTCGCCTCGGAAGTGCGCACGCTGGCGCAACGCTCGTCGGAGGCGGCGAAGGACATCACGCAGCTGATCCAAGACAGCGCCGCGCAGGTCGAGGCCGGCGGCAAACTCGTTCGCCGCACGGGCGACTCGCTCAGCGAGATCGAGACGGCGGTCGGCGCGGTGGTGTCGCGCGTGGGCGATATCGCCACGGCGGCGCGACAGCAGGCCGCCGGCGTCGAAGAGATCACCGGGTCCGTGTCTCAGCTCGACAAGGGAACCGGGGCGAACGCGGCGCTGGCCGAAGAGAGCGCGGCCAATGCGCGGGCGCTGCACGCCGAGGCGCGCCGGCTGACCGAGCTGATCAGCGCCTTCAAAGTCGGCCAAAGCGGATTCGCCGCCCGCGCCGCTTGAGGCGCGGTGCGGCGCCGCCGCGACGGGCGCGCCGAAAGGCGACCGCGTTCACAGCATTGTCGATGGGGGCGCCGGCCGCCGGCCCTATCCCTCCTGACATGGCGCGGGTCATGGGGCGCCGGTCATGGGGCGCGGGTCATGAGGCTCGGGGCCTGAGGCGGAGGGACGGACCATGTGGACGCGCATCATCTTCGCGCTTGGGGTCGCGGCGAGCTCCGCCGCGTCCGCGGAAGCGACGCGCGAGCCGGCGCGCGCCCCTTGCGGCGTGGTCGGCGCGCCCTGCGTCGCGGGCGGCGGCGACTATCTGGTCGCGACCCCGCCCGGCCCCGGACCGCATCCGGCGATCCTGTTTCTCCACGGCTGGGGCGGCAGCGGCGCCGCTCAGATGCGCAACCAGCGGCTGGTCGAGGGCGCTCTCGACCGCGGCTACGCGCTGATCGCGCCGACGGGCCAGCCGCGCGGCCAGGGACGATCGGGCGCGCGTTGGAACGCCTTCGGGCGCGGCGACCTGCGCGACGACGTCGCGTTCCTCAACGCCGTGGCCGACGACGCGGCGACGCGCTTCGATCTGCAGCGCGAGCGCATGATGCTGGCGGGCTTTTCCGGCGGCGGCATGATGAGCTGGCGGGTCGCCTGCGACGCCCCCGCCAGTTTCGCCGCCTACGCGCCGATCGCGGGCCTGTTGTGGCGGCCGCTGCCCGACGCCTGCGCAGGCCCGGTCCGCCTGCTCCACACCCATGGCTGGGCCGACCAGGTGGTGCCGATCGAGGGGCGAACCGTCGGCGGCGGCGTGGCCACCCAGGGGGATTTGTTCGCGGGCCTCGCCCTGCTGCGCCGAACCAACGCCTGCGCGGCGGACGCGCCCGGCGCCTATCAGACGGCGGGGGCTTTTTGGCGCCGGCTCTGGACCGGATGCGCGCCCGGCGCGGCGCTCGAGCTTGCGCTGCATGCCGGCGGACACCAGACCCCGCCCGGCTGGAGCGCGATGGCGATCGACTGGTTCGAGGCGCTGCCCCCGCGCTGATCCGAACGCCGCCGACGGCTTGCGGGCGGCCGCGCGTCTGTTATTCGGTTCTGAAAAACGCAGATCCGCCTGAGGACAGGACCGATGACCGGGCCGAAAACGCTCTACGATAAGATTTGGGACGCGCATGTGGCTCATGAGGCCGAGGACGGGACCTGCGTCCTCTACATCGACCGCCACCTCGTGCACGAGGTGACGAGCCCGCAGGCCTTCGAGGGTCTGCGTTTGGCGGGGCGCTCGGTGCGCCGGCCGGAGGCGACGATCGCGGTGCCCGACCACAACGTGCCGACCTCGGCGGACCGTCTGACGGAGATCAAGGATCCGCAAAGCCGGGTTCAGGTCGAGGCGCTGCGCAAAAACGCCGCGGATTTCGGGATCGAGATGTTCGACGTGAACGACGTCCGCCAGGGCATCGTTCATATCATCGGCCCCGAGCAAGGGTTGACCCAGCCCGTCATGACCATCGCTTGCGGCGACAGCC
>CAZBIG010000345.1:0-3621 GCA_964491865.1 uncultured Neomegalonema sp.
GCGCGAGCGGGCTGAGCGGCCCCGCCCCGCGCGCGACGCCGGCCTCGGGCGGCGGCGCGTAGGGCCGCGCCCGACAGGGCCCCGCGCGGGCGGGCGCCGTCGTCCCGTTCGGCCCGATCGGCTGCATCGCCGCCAACACGACCGAGGCCTCGGCCGAAGGCGCGGGCCCCAGCGCGAGCGGCGCGCAGTCCGGCATCGGGCGCGCCAACCGCAGCACCAGAAAATCGCCTGCGAACCCGCCGGGCCCGGCGATCAGGCGGGCGGGCGGTCCGAGCGGCGTCGAGCGGCGCAGCCACGCCCCGCGGCGGTCGCGAAACAGGATCTCGACCGTCGCGCCCCGCGCCCCCGCCTCCGCGCCCGCGCCCGCGCCCGCGCCCGCGCCCGCCAGGCGGCGCAGATGCGCGACGGTCACAAGGGTCCGGCAATCCTCGGCGAAAAACCCCGTGACGGCGCGCGGGCCGACCGGACGGCCGTCGCGGATCGGGCGCACCAGCGCCAGCGACCGAGCCAGCGGCGCCTCGACGGGCAAGGCGGCGCGGTCGTCGTCTCCGGGGCCGTCGGCGAAGACGCGCGCCCCGGCTGCGGGGACGGCGCCGCCGAGCGCGGCGCCGAGCGCGACCCCAAGCGAGACGGCGGCCGCGATGCACATGCGATGGGTCAAGGCCGCGCCTTACCAAGTTGGTGAGAGAAGGCCGCTATCGTCGCGCCGTCGCCGCCCCCGCGCAAGGCGGCGCGGTCAGACTTCGGCGCGATCCGTGCATCGTCGCGCGCCGCCGATCCCGCCCGGTCGCCGCGCCGAGGCGTGACGTCGCGGCGCGGATCCGGCGCCGACGGATCGGCGTATCAACGCCGTGCGACCTGTGGACGCGCGCCGCGATCGGACCGCCGGCGCGCGGCCGTCTCGGCGCGGCTCCGCCCGCCCTCTGGGGGCGCTGCGCCGGTCGCGCAGAGGGCCTAGTTGAAGGAGACCTGAATGCGGGTCGTGTCGATCCTGATGGCGCTCGGCGTCGCCTTGTCGGTGTTTTTGTGGCTGGCGCTGGCGAACGTCCCCGAGCCGTCCGCGCCGGAGACCGCGGCCCCCGACGCCGCGCCGATCGCGGTTCAGGCGCAGCGGAGCGTCGCCCGCCCCTATGAGCGCGTCCTGGCGCTCACCGGCGTCGCCGAGGCGGCGCGCAAGGTCGAGGTCAAGGCGCAGACCGAAGGGCTGGTGATCTCGGCGCCGCGGCTGAAAGGAGCCGCGGTGGCGGCGGGCGATCCGCTGTGCGAGATCGAAACCGGCGAGCGCGCGGCCGCGTTGGCGCGGGCTAAAGCCCGACTGGCGCAGGCCGCGGCCGACGCCCGCGCGTCGAGCACGCTGGTCCAGCGCGGCTTCTCGGCCGAGACCTCGGCCGCCGCGGACCAGGCCGCGCTCGAGGCGGCGCGGGCGGACGTCGCCCAAGTCGAGCTCGACATCGCGCGCACGAAAATCGCGGCGCCGTTCGACGGCCGGCTCGAGAGCGACGCCGCCGATACCGGCGAATTGCTGCGCAGCGGCGACGTCTGCGCCACCGTGATCGACCTCGACCCGATCCGCTTCGTCGGGTTCGCGCCCGAGACCGCGGCGCTCGACGTCGAGGTGGGCGCGCCGGCGGTCGCGCGGCTGGTGAACGGGACCGAGATCGCGGCGCGGGTCGCTTTTGTGGCGCGATCGGCCGACGCCGAGACCCGCACCTTCCGGGTCGAGGCCCGCGCCCCGAACCCCGACGCGCAGGCCCGCGACGGCGCGACCGTCGAGCTCGAGATCGCGCTGTCGGCGATCCCGGCGCACGCCCTGCCCCATTCGGCGCTGACGCTCGACGCGTCGGGCCGTCTCGGCGTGCGGCTTGTCGAGACGGGGCCCGACGCCGACGCGCCGATCGCCCGCTTCGCGCCGGTGCGGATTCTGCGCGACGACGTCGACGGCGTTTGGGTGGACGGGTTGCCGGATCGCGCCGACGTGATCGTCGTGGGTCAGGAATTCGTCGCGGACGGCGCCCGGATCGCGCCGCGCTATTTAGAAGAGACGGCCGACGCGCGCTGACAGCGCCGCGCCGCCGGCCGCGCGCGACCGAGCCGGGCGCCGCGAACCGCCGATCGACGGGGCCGAGCCCCTGAAGGAGCCGAAAATGACCGGGCTGATCGACTGGGCGCTGTCTCGAGCCCGCATGATTTTGACCTTCGTGGCGATGTCGATCGCCGCCGGGGTCGCGGCCTATACCGGGCTGCCCAAAGAGGGCTCGCCCAATATCGACGTGCCGCTGCTCTATATCAGCGTCCCGCTGCCCGGCGCCTCGGCCTCGGACGCCGAACGGCTGCTGGTCAAACCGCTCGAGATCGAACTTCGAGATCTCGAGGGCCTGAAGCAGATGACGGCCTACGCGACCGAGGGCCATGCGGGGGTGACGCTCGAATTCGAGTTCGGCTGGGACAAAAACGCGACCCTCGCCGAAACCCGAGACCGGGTGGATCGGGCGCGCGCCGACATGCCCGCGGAAACCGAAGAGCCGACCATCAGCGAGCAAAACCTCTCGCTGGTGCCCATTCTGGTCGTCTCGGTCGCCGGCGACGCGCCCGAACGGACGCTGCTGAAGCTGTCAAAAAGCCTGCAGCGCGAGATCGAGAGCCTGAAATCGGTGCTCGAAGTCGATCTCGCCGGCCATCGCGATGAGATGTTCGAGGTCGTCATCGATCCGTTGAAGCTCGAAATCTTCGACGTGGCGGCCGACGAGCTCGCCCGCGTGGTGACCGCCAACAACCAGCTGGTCGCCGCGGGCGATCTCGACACCGGGGCCGGCCGCTTTCCGCTGCGCGTGCCCGGATCCTTTGAGACGCTCGACGACGTCTACGGGTTGCCGATCAAAGTGAACGGCGACCGGGTGGTGACCCTCGGCCAGGTGGCGACCATCAACCGCACCTTCGAAGACGCCGAAGGCGCGGCGCGGTTCGAAGGCAAACCGACGATCGCGCTCCGGGTGAAAAAGCGGATCGGCGAAAACATCATCGACACGGTCGCGGCGGTCAAAGAGACCGTCGAGCGCGCGCGGGCCGGCTGGCCCGAGCCGCTGCGCCAGGCGGTGTCGATCGGCTACACGCTCGACCAGTCGACCCAGGTCGTCTCGATGGTCAGCCAGCTCGAAAGCTCGGTGCTGACCGCCGTCCTGCTGGTGATGATCGTGGTGCTCGCGGCGCTCGGGCCCCGCTCGGCGCTGCTTGTGGGCCTGGCGGTGCCGAGCTCGTTCCTGCTGTCTTTCGCGCTGATGGCCGTCATGGGGATGGCGATCAGCAACATGGTGATGTTCGGCTTGATCCTCGCGGTCGGCATGCTGGTGGACGGGGCCATCGTCGTCGCCGAATACGCCGAGCGGCGCATGGAGGAAGGGGCCGAACCGACCGACGCCTACGCCGAGGCGGCGCGGCGCATGTTCTGGCCGATCGTCTCGTCGACGGCGACGACGCTCTGCGCGTTTTTGCCGATGCTGTTCTGGCCGGGCCTGCCCGGGCAGTTCATGCGCAACCTGCCGATCACGCTGATTTTCGTGCTGTCGGCGTCATTGCTGGTGGCGCTGATCTACGTGCCGGTGGTCGGCGCCGCGATCGGCTCGG
>CAZBIG010000346.1:0-3617 GCA_964491865.1 uncultured Neomegalonema sp.
GGCGGCGCACCAACGGCCCATCGGCAAGCGCACCTCTCACCCGCCGAGGCCTCGCTTAGCCCCCAGACACGCCCGGCGCCCCCAGAACCCCCAGAACCCCCAGAGCGCCCCTCCCCCAGAGCGCCCCCCGGCGCCACAGCGCTAAGGCCCCCGGGGCGACTTGCGCGCGACGGCTCGGCTTGACGCCGCGGCCCGCGCCGCGAACCCGCCCCAGGGACTCGCCCAGGCGAGGGGCCAGGCGGCGGGGCCAGGCGGCCGCGCCCAGAAAGCCGCGGCGCCGCGTCTTACGCCTCGGGCTTGGTCGGCCGCGGCATCTCGAACACCGACTCGACCGCCGCATAATCCATGTATCCAAGGCGGGCGAGCGGCTTGTAGAGCGTGACGTCGACCCGGCCGTCTCGGATCACGCTCGGGTCGACATGCACGCCGACGACCCGCCCGAACACCGCGCCGTTGCGCATGGCCGGATTGCTCGAGGGCAGCTCGAGCCACTGGTGCAGCGCGCATTCGAAGGCCACCGGGCTCGCGGCCACCCGCGGCGGCGCCACGATCTCGCACGGCGCTTTCTCGAGACCCGCCGCCTGGAACTCGTCGACGCCGCGCGGGAACTGCGCCGCGCTCAGGTTCATGGCGTCCTTCAGCGCCAACGGGACGACGTTCACGACGAAGGCTTCGGTCTCGAGGATGTTGGCGAGCGTGTCCGGCCCGTCGGTCTCGCCCGCTTTCGAGCCGTAGGGCGCGATCATGAGGATCGGCGGCGCCTCGGCCACCGCGTTGAAAAAGCTGAACGGCGCAAGGTTGGCGCGGCCCGCCGCGTCGACAGTGGACACCCAGGCGATCGGCCGGGGCGAGACCAGCGCTTTGAACGGGTTGTGCGCGAGGCCGTGATCGTCATGGCCGGGGCGATAGAACATGCGGGGCTCCTGAACTGACGCGGACCGCAGCGCCCGCCGAGACCGTTGCGCGCGCGCCGCGCCGCGCGCTATCCGGCCCGAGCTTAG
This sequence comes from uncultured Neomegalonema sp., assembly GCA_964491865.1. Classification (GTDB taxonomy): domain Bacteria; phylum Pseudomonadota; class Alphaproteobacteria; order Rhodobacterales; family Rhodobacteraceae; genus JBCBRF01. The sequence goes on from CAZBIG010000346.1 coordinate 1,002, forward strand.
CCTGCGGCGTCGTCGCCGGTCGAGCGGCGGACCGCGCGGAGGAGCAAGCCATGGTCGCCCTGTCGGTCGAAACGCCGGCGGATCGGGCCGAAGTCGAGACCCTGTACGATCTGGCTTTCGCGCCGGGACGAAGCGCCTTGTCTTCCTACCAGCTCCGCCGGGGACGCGGCCCGGTCGCGCCGCTGTGCCTGGTGGCGCGCGACGAGGCCGCCCAGGTGATGGGCGCGATCCGCTATTGGGCCGTGCGCGTGGTCGGCGACCGGCGCTGGTCCGCGCTGCTGCTCGGCCCGGTCGCGGTGCACCCGATCCGGCAGGGCGAGGGGCTTGGCGCTCAACTGATCCTCGACAGCATGGCGCGCGCCGAAGCGCTCGGCTGGCGGCGCGCCCTGCTGGTCGGCGACGCGCCCTATTACGCTCGGTTCGGCTTTTCCCGCGCCGCCGCGGAAGGGCTGATGTTTCCGCCGCCGACCAATCCCAACCGGGTGCTGGCGCGGGCGCTGGCGCCGGGCGCGCTCGACGGGGTGGCCGGCCGCGTCTGCGCCTGGACGCCCGAGGACGGACCCGAAGCGCCGCAGCCCGATCCGGCCGACGCTTGACCCCCGCCCCGCGCTCGGCTGAATGGTGCGCCGGGCGTAATCTCATGAGCGGCGCGATGGACCTGAAGCAGCATATCCGGACGATCCCGGACTTTCCGAAACCCGGCATCCTGTTCCGAGACGTCACGACGCTGTTTCAGCACGGCCCGGCCTTCGCCGAGAGCATCGACCGCATGGTGGCCTTCGCCGAACCGCGCGAGGTCGACGTGATCGCCGGCTTCGACGCGCGCGGCTTCATCCTCGGCGGCGCGGTGGCCCGCGCGCTCGAGGTCGGCTTCGTGGCGTTGCGCAAAAAGGGCAAGCTGCCGCACGACACGATCGGCGAGGCCTACGCCCTCGAATACGGCGAAGAGGTCCTCGAGGCCCACGCCGACAGCTTCACGCCCGGACAACGGGTTTTGCTGGTGGACGATTTGATCGCGACCGGCGGCACGGCGCTGGCGGGGGTGGCTCTGACGCGGCGCCTGAAGGCCGACGTCGCGGGCTTCGCCGCTTTGATCGATCTGCCCGACCTGGGCGGAGCCGAAAAGATCCGGGCCAGCGGCGTCGAGGTGCAGGCCCTCATGAGCTTTGACGGTCACTAACGGGCCGGCGCTCGCCGATCCGACGCGCGGCGGGTGAACTTTTCGGCGCCGTCCTACGTCTCCGTGCTGACGACCGCAGCATTCGGAGATCCGATGACCGACGCCCTCGCTCCCGACGCGTTTCGCGGCCGGCCGTTCTGGCATACGGCCCTGGCCTTTATCGTGGCGATCGAACTGCTCGGCTTTATCGTCGGCGGCGTTTTCGGCCCGACCCCGGGGGGCTGGTATTTCCAGCTCGAGAAGCCCCCGGCGAACCCGCCCGCCTGGGTCTTCCCCGTGGCCTGGACGCTGCTCTACGCCGCGATGGGGTATGCGGGCGCGCGGGTCTACGTCGCCGAGGGCGCGCCGGGGCGGCGCGCGGCCCTGACCCTGTTCGGCGTGCAGTTGGCGCTGAACCTCGGTTGGTCGGTGGTGTTTTTCGGCCTGCAGGCCCTGCAGCCGGCGGTGCTGACGACGATCGCGCTGCTGGCGGCCGCCATGGCCGCGACGGCGGCGATGGCGCGCGTCGACCGCGTGGCCGGCGCGGTGATGATCCCGTACGTCCTTTGGGTCGGCTTCGCGCTCTACCTGACGGCTTGGATCGCCGCGGCGAACCCGTGACCGCGCATCAGCCGCGCTGATGGGCGCGGCGCCAAAACGTCATTCGCCGAAACCCGGCCGATGCGGCAGCCTGACGTCCGACCGATCCGAGGGCGCGCCATGAGCTATACGCTGATCCTGGGCAATAAGGCCTATTCCAGCTGGTCGTTGCGGGGCTGGCTGCTGTTCGACGCGTTCGGCGTGCCGGTCGCCGAGCAGGTGATCCCCCTCTACACCGACGCGTTTCGGGCGGCGCAGGAGACCCGGATCGCCCCGAGCCGACAGGCGCCGACGCTGATCTACGACGCCGGCGAGGCGCGTCAGGTCGTCTGGGACAGCTTGGCGATCGCCGAGTTTGTGGCCGAACGCCATCCCGAGGCCGGGCACTGGCCCCTCGACCCCGGCGCCCGCGCCGCGGCGCGCTGCCTGGCGGCCGAGATGCATTCGGGCTTCGCGGCGATCCGAACCAACATGCCGATGAACATGAAGCGCCGCTATCCCGGGCGCGGCCGCGGGCCGGGCGTGGCCGAAGGCGTCGCGCGGCTCGAGACGCTCTGGGCCTGGGCCCGCGAGAATTTCGGCGACGCGCATGGCGGCGCGGGCCCGTACCTGTTCGGCGCGCGCCTGACGGCGGCCGACGTGTTTTTCGCGCCCGTCGCCAGCCGGTTCGAAACCTACGCGGTCGATCTGTCCGACGCGGCGCAAGCCTATTGCGCGGCGCTGCTCAGCCTGCCGTCCGTGGTCGCCTGGCGCGCCGCGGCCGAAGCCGAGCCGTGGGTCGAGCCGCGCTATCAATTCGAGGAATGAGCCGATCCGCCCGGCGCCGCCGCGTCCGCCGCTCGGCGCAGGCGGAGGCC
>CAZBIG010000347.1:0-3589 GCA_964491865.1 uncultured Neomegalonema sp.
CGCCGGCGTGACGCGCGCCGTCCGGCTGCGCGCCGCCGTGCGCGGCCGGTTCCGCGTCCGCTGGCGCCGCCTGGCGCGCGGTCAGGGCCTCGGCCAGCACCCGCGCCGCGGTTTCAGCGTCGGGCACGCAGCGCAGGCTCGGTTCGGGCCGGGCGAAGCGCCACGGCCGAGCGTGCGGATACAGGATCAGATAGGCGAAGCGGTCCCGCCCCGAGAGCGCGAGCGAGATCTCGCCGGCGCCGTCGGCGTAGCGGGCCAGTCGCGCGGCCTCGATCTTGGCGAAGGGCACGTTCAGCGTCAGCTGCAGCGCCACGCCGATCCGCATCACCACGCGCTGGTCGGTGATCGTGTAGACCGTGCTCTTGGCGATCACATAGGCGCAGAGCGCCAGGAGACCGACCGCGGCGAGCCCGAGCGGCAGCAGCGTCGTCGCGTCCGCCAGAGCGGCCGCGGGGGCCGCCCCGTCGGCCCAGGCGTAAAGCCCCCGGCCGAGCATCAAGAGCCCGAAGTAAAGCGCCACGGCCCGGGTCAGAAAGGCGCGCCGCGCCAGCGCGCGCCAGTCCGGCGCGCCTTGCCACAGGATGCGCTCGCCCTCGGGCAGCTCTTTCGGCAGCCCGTGGATCGGCTCGAAATCATGCTCCGGCGCGACGTTGAGCTGCTGCGCGGGCAGATAGCCGCCGGCCCCTCGGCCCGGCTCGGCCGCGGGCGCGCCCGCGGCGTCGGTTTTCGGCGTGCGGACGACCCGGATCATACCAGCGGCTCCCGGCGGGCCGGCGTCGCGTAGAGGGTGCCGCCGCCGTAGAAGGCCACGATCTTGTCCTCTTCGAGCAGCGTCACCTCGTTCGGCTTCTTGGTCTCGGGCACGTATTTGAAGTGCATCGCCAAGATCGATTTGACCCGCACTTCGGGCTTCCAGACGCCGAAGCGGCGCAGGCTGCCGCCCACCACGGCCAAGGTCATCGGGGTCAGCACCCGCTTCGTCGCGCCGCCTTCGACCGCGGGCGGCAGCTCGACCTCGAGATAGCGGATCAGCTGCTCTTCTTGGTCGACCCAGACGTCGGAAACGGTTCCGGCCTGTTCGCCGTCGCCGCCGAACACCGGCAGACCGCGCGGATCCTGATCGGCGTTGACGATCGAGAAATCTTCCAGATCGCGCAGCGGCAGGATCTTGAGCGCGCCGTGATAGGTGCGCAGCGGCTGATCGATGCGCTCGGCCCAGGCCGAGGGGCCGAAGCCGGACAGCATCGGCACGCCGGTCGGCTCGAGCGGCGCCCCGGGGAAGGGCGCGGCGGGTTCCGCCTTCAGCTCTTCGTCCACCTTCTCGGGGTGCGGCGCGTAGGTCGAGACGCCGTTGCCGAGGCGGAACTCTTTCGGCGTGGGCAGCAGCGCGTTCGGCACCGGCTTGCCGGTCGCTTCGGAGATCGCTGGGAAGCCCTCGCGCGTGCCTTCGCGGTTCAGCCAGGCGACAAGCAGGAAGAAGAAGATCCAGAACGCGTAGAGCGTGAGCAGCGCCAGATCGTAATGGTCGGTCAGTTGCAGGAGCGACATGGCAGAGCCTCCTTAGGTCGGGCGGTCAATTCGGGAACTCGGCGAGGCCGAAGGCTCGGCGCTCGGACGCGGGGGACGACGACCCGGGGGCCGGCGGGCGCGCATAGCGGGCGAGGGGGCCGATCGCGACCAAGGTCGCGAAGCACAGCAGCACCTCGAGATGGTAGACGACGCTGTAGCCGAAGGCGGGGTCGTGCGGGGCCAAGGTCTGCGCGGCGTCGCGCAGCGCGCCGCCCAAGGCGACGCCGAGGCCGGCCGCGGTGGCTTGCGCCGCGCCCCAGGCCCCGACCGCGAGCCCGCCGCCGGCCTCTTCCGCCGCCGCCATCGCGCCCGAGAGCGTCCCGATCGCGAACAGCCCGCCGCCGAAGCCGATGATGGCGGCCCCGGCGCGGTAAAGCAGCGCGCTGTCGAGCGGCGCGGCGAAGATCACCAACACGAAGCCCGGCACGCCCGCGAGCGCGCCCCAAGCCGCCAGACGATAAGGCTCGGCCCCCCGCGACAGGGCGCGGGCCGCCAGCGCGAAGCCCGCCAACGCGCCGCCGGCCGACAGCGCCGTCAACATGGTCGTCGCGCCGACCCCGAGGCCCAGCACCTCGCCGCCATAGGGCTCGAGCAGCACGTCCTGCATGCCGAAGGCGGCGGCGCCGAGCGCGACGGCGATCAGCGCGCGGTGCGCCGTCGGATCGGCCGTCAGGCGCGCCCACGCCTCGCGGAACGGGGTCTTGACTTCGTCGGGTCGGGTCAGCTCGGGGCGTCGGGGCTCTTGGCCCCACAGCGCCGCCAGATTGAGCGCGAGGGTGACCGCGCCCGCCCCCTGGATCAGCTGGATCAGGCGGTGCTGGCTGAACTCTTCGAGCAGCCCGCCGAAGGCCAGCGCCGAGCCCGCCATCCCCACCAGCAGCATCGTGTAGAGCAGGGCGACGACGCGGGGCCGGCTGATCTCGGGCGCGATGTCGCAAGCGAGCGCCAGGCCGGCGGTCTGCACCGTGTGCATGCCCGCGCCGACCATCAGAAAGGCCAGGCCGGCGGCGACATGCCCGGCCCACCAGGGCCCGACGGTCTGGTCGCCCGACAGCAGGATCAGGGCGAACGGCATGATCGCGAAGCCGCCGAATTGCAGCATCGAGCCGATCCAGAGATAGGGCACGCGCCGCCAGCCGAGGATCGAGCGATGGGTGTCCGAGCGATGCCCGATCAGCGCGCGGGCGGGCGCGAACACCAGGGGCAGTCCGACCAGCAGCGCGACGAACCAGGCCGACACGCCGAGCTCGACGATCATCACCCGGTTGAGCGTGCCGTTCAGCAGCACCGCCGCCATGCCGACGGTGACCTGGAACAGCGACAGCCGCAGCAGGCGGCCGAGCGGCAGGTCCGCGCTGGCGGCGTCGGCGAAGGGCAGGAGCTGGGGCGGCAGGCCCTTCCAGTCGCTCGCCACCGCGCGGCCGCCGGCCTGCGACAGCAGCGCCGCGCCGCGCGCGGCCAGCCGGCAGAAGCCGAGCGCGCCGCGGGAGGCGGTCCGGGTGAGGCTTTGCAGCGCCTCGAGGGGCAGGCGGCTCCAGTCGGCGCGAGAGGTCATGCACGGCCTCCCGTCCCGGTCCGGACCAGCTCCAGCGCCTGGCTCATGTAGAAGCCCCGCGCGATCCGCCGCTCGCGCCCGGCCCGCCAGCCGGCGAAGCGCGGGTCGGCGGCGAGGGCGCGCAACAGCCCGCGGGCGTGCACCGGCGCGATGGCGGGGGCGCGATCGGCGCGCGGGAAGGCGCGCCCGACCAGATGCATCGCGGTCAGCGCCGGCGTGCGGGGGGCGATGGTGAACAGGATCGAGCGCTCGGTCCGCGCCGCGAGTCCCGCCAGGGCGTCGAGGATGTCGGCGCGGCCGTAATGGATCAGGCTGTCCATCGCGACGATGTGGTCGAAGCGCCCGAGGCCCGGGTCCAGCATGTCGCCCGCGAGAAAGCGGAGCCGGCCCGAGGCCAGCAGCGGTTTCGGCGCCCGCTCGGCGGCGACCGAGCTCAACTGCGGCGCCACGTCGCCGGCGGAGGTC
>CAZBIG010000348.1:0-3582 GCA_964491865.1 uncultured Neomegalonema sp.
GCCGCCGCCCCCGGCGACGCCGCCCTGGCCGCCGGCGCCCGCGCCGCCGCCGAGGCCAGCGGATGGGACCGGCATCTGAACGAGGCGTACCGCGCGGCGCGCGCCGGACTGTCCCCCGACGCCGCCCGCGCTCTGCGCGACGCGCAGCGGCTGTGGCTGAGTTTTCGCGACGCGGGCTGCGCCGTCTGGACCACGGTCGACCCCGACCCGGTGCGGGGACGTCTCGCCGCGATCGACTGTCTGGGCCGGCAAACCGCCCGCCGGACCCTCGATCTGCGCCTGCTGCAGCGCCGTCCCGAAGCCTGAGCCGGCGCCGCGCCGCCGTTCGGGCTCGCGCGCAACGTCTCGCAGCGATCGGCGGCGCCCCCCGCCCTGCGCCTTGGTCTGGCCGTCCGCCCCGGTTTAAGGGCTGCGCAAAAGCTCGGGGCGGCGCGCCCCTTCGGCGGGAGACGCGAACATGCTGTGGCGCATCGGCGAATGGTGGACCCGAAGCTGCTGGGGCTGGCTGGCCGTGATCGGCCCGATCCTCTGTTATGTGATCCTCTGGGTCACGCTCGACCTGGTCGGCCTCGGCGCGGGCAATCCGATCGCGCTCAAGCTCGACGCCGACGATTTCCGAGACGCCCGAGAGCTCGATCTGCACGGCGTCGCCGGACGTCTGGAATACGCCATCGCCAGCGCTCTCTTGCTGATCGTGGCGGTCTTTTCGATCCTGTGGGCGGTCCCGCGCATCCTGGTGCGCATTCGCAATCCGTTCGGCGGCGTCACCGGGCTGGTGATCGCGTTCGGCATCAGCGCGGCGCTGTATCTGCTCTACATCGAATCGAGCTACGAGCTGCGCCAGATCTTCGCCGACGACATCCTGCGCGCCGGCGAAGCCGAAGGCGTTCTGCAGCCTTGGGGGCTCAGCATCATGGGGTTCTCGCCGATGCAGCTGACCTTGGCCCCGTCCCAGGCGCTGGAATGGTCGCGCGACGGCATCTACCTGTTCAGCAACGCCGCGCCCTGGTGCCTGATCGTGCTCGCGGCCTGCGCCAGCTCCTACGAGCCGCGGCGCTTCCGCGAGGAGCCGCCGGAACAGCTGCGCGAACGGCTTGTCCTGTTGCAAATCGCCGTGCTGCTGGCCGCCGCCAACATCGTGCTCTCGGTCGCCTACACCCGGGCCATGGTGCACTGGCCGCCGCTGCTGCTCGAGGAGGATCTCGCGCAGGCCTACACGCTGGCCACCTCGCGCTACGCCGCGCTCTGGGGCGCGATCGGCACGGTCCTGCTGGTCGCCGCGCTCGCCCCGGCTTATGTCGGGCTGATCAAGCAGTTCGACCGGGTCGCGACCCGCGAGCTGGCCGAGGATCTGGGACGGCCGCCGACCTACCAGGAACGCTTGCAATGGCGCGAGAAGCACGGCCTGTTGATTTCCGTGCAGCAGGCGGTCACGACCGGCGCGGCGGTCGTGGCCCCGGTGTTGACCGGCCCGACGCTCGACGCCCAAGGCGACGGCGCATTGACCGACGATCCACAGCAGGCCCGCCAGGAGATCCGCATCGATCAGCGCTGAGCCGGGCCCAACCGAAGGGGGCTCCATGAGCGCTGGCGACAAGACGAGCCCAGGCGGCCGAACCGGCGACGCAGAAGCGCGCCCCGGCGCCGAAAGCCCCGCCGCCGAAAGCCCCGGCGCGGCCGCCGCCCCCGCGGCGGTCCCCGGCCCCGCGGCGGGCTCGGGCCGCTCGATAGCCGGCCTCTCGGTCGCAGGCCTCTCGGTCGATCGCCGAGACCCCGCCGCCTGGATCCTCCTCGACCGCGCCGAGGCCCACAACGCCTTCAACGCCGAGCTGATCGCCGGCCTGTCGGACGCGGTCGCGACGCTCGGACGCGACCCCGCGGTGCGGGCGGTCGTGATCGCCGGGCGCGGCGCGAGCTTTTCCGCCGGGGCGGATCTCGCCTGGATGCGCGCCGCGGCGGATTGGAGCGAAGACGAAAACCGCGCCGACGCGGTCAAGCTCGCCGCAATGCTCCGCGCCGTGGCCGACTGCCCGAAACCGGTGATCGCCCGCGTCCACGGCGCGGCTGTCGGCGGCGGGGTCGGGCTGGCCGCGGCGGCCGACATCTGCCTCGCCGGTCCGAAGGCCTGGTTCCAGCTGTCCGAAGTGAAGCTCGGCCTGTCGCCCGCCACCATCGGCCCGCATGTGCTCGACGCGATGGGCGTGCGCGCGGCTCGACGCTATTGGCTGACCGCCGAGCGGATCGCCGCCGACGAGGCGCTGGCGCTGGGCCTCGTCCACGCCCTTTACCCCGATGACGCCGCTCTCGACGCCGCGATCGCGGAAATGGTCGCGCTGATCGCGGCCACGGGGCCCGTAGCGGCCGCCGAAACCAAGGCGCTGATCGCCGATCTGGCCGGGCGGCCCAACGACGCCGAGGCCGACGCGCGAACCGCCGCGCTCATCGCCCGGCTGCGGGCCGGGCCCGAAGCGCGCGAGGGGCTGGCGGCCTTTTTCGAGAAGCGCCCGCCCGCCTGGCGCTGAACGGGCGGCGTCGCCCGCGCCGCGCCCGCCCCCGACCGAAGCCGAAGGAAGCCGGCGCCATGAGCCAGGAAGTTTTGATCGTCGAGGTCGGCCCGCGGGACGGGCTGCAGAACGAGCCGACCCCGGCGCCCCTCGAGACCAAGATCGAGCTGATCGACCGGTTGGGCGCGGCGGGGCTGAAGGCGATCGAGGCGGGCGCGTTCGTCTCGCCGAAATGGGTCCCGCAAATGGCCGACAGCGCCGAGCTGTTCCGGCGCCTCGACGCCGAGAACCGGTTCCGCGAGGGCGTCGCCTACACCGCGCTCGCCCCGAACATGACGGGCTACGAGGCCGCGGTCGCGGCCGGCCTCGACGAGATCGCCGTGTTCGCCGCCGCCTCCGAAACCTTCTCGCGCAAAAACCTCAACTGCTCGATCGCCGAAAGCCTGGCGCGGTTCGAGCCGATGATCGAGGCCGCGCGCGGGCGGTTCATGCGGGTCCGCGGCTACGTCTCCTGCGCCGTCGCGTGCCCCTATGAGGGGCCGATCGCGCCCGAGCAGGCGGCCGCGGTGGTCGAAGGCCTGCTGAACCTCGGTTGCGCCGAAATCTCGTTGGGCGACACCATCGGCGCGGGCACGCCGCGCGCCGTGAAGCGTCTCTTGGCGGCGGTCGCGGAGCGGGCGCCGCTGTCGCTGGTGGCGGGGCATTTCCACGACACCTACGGGATGGCCATGGCGAACACCGCCGCCGCGCTCGACGCCGGGGTGCGGGTGTTCGACGCCTCGGTCGCGGGGCTCGGCGGCTGCCCCTACGCGCCGGGGGCCGCGGGCAATCTCGCCACCGAGGATCTGGTCTATTTTCTGGAAGGCGAAGGCGTCGCCACGGGCGTCGACCTCGCCGCGCTGGCCGCGACCGGCGCCTGGATCTCCGAGCGTCTCGGCCGCCCGACCGCCTCGAAGGCGGGCCGCGCCTTGGCCGCGCGCGCCAGCGCCTGAAGGCCCCGCCCCCGCCCCCAGAGCCGCGCCCTGAGCCGCCCCCGTGAGCCGCCCCCCCTGAGCCGCCCCCCCGGGCGCGGTCGGGG
>CAZBIG010000349.1:0-3580 GCA_964491865.1 uncultured Neomegalonema sp.
CCGCGCAAGGGGCTGACCGCGTTTTTGTTCTCGGCGGATCAGCCGGGGTGGGAGATCGTGCGCCGCATTCCCATCATGGGGCCCGAGGAGCATGGCGGGCATTGCGAGCTGGTCTTCGACGGCCTGGAGATCCCGTTCGAGAACGTGCTGATGCAAGAGGGCGACGGCCTGAAGGCGACCCAAATTCGCCTCGGCCCGGCGCGGCTGACCCATTGCATGCGCTGGCTCGGCCTCGCCAAGCGCTGTCTCGAAGTCGCGCGCGCTTATGCGGAGGCGCGCGAAGGCTTCGGCGTGCGTCTGGCGGACCGCGAGACCGTGCGGGTGCGGCTTGGCGACATCGCCCACCGGATCGAGATCGGTCGGCTGCTGACGATGAAGGCGGCTTGGCTCCTCGATCAAGGCGACCGCGCGAAGACGGCGGTTTCGATGGCGAAGATCCAGGTCGCCGAGACCCTGCACCGCGCCGCCGACGGGTGCCTGCAGATCTGCGGGGCGAAGGGCTATTCGAAAGACACGCCGCTCGAATGGATTTACCGCTATGCGCGCCAGGCCGCGCTGGTCGACGGCGCGGACGAAGTGCACAAAATGGTCATCGCCGACGCCTACGCCAAAGAAGGCGCCGAGCTGTGGCGATGGGAGGCGCGCCCGCCGGCGTGACGGGCCGAGGGCGGCCGAGGGCGGCCAAGGGGGCGGCCAAGGGCGGCCAAGGGCGGCGGAGGGCGGCCAAGGGCGGCGGAGAGCGGCGGAGGGCGGCCAAGGGCGGCGGAGGGCGTTTGGGCCCCCGCGCTCACTCGGCGCGGGGCCGGCGCGCGGCGGCGGGCGACAAGGCGAGCGCCGGCAGCCTCGTCGCGCCCCGGGCCGGCTCTTGGGGGTTTTGGCGGCGGCCCTGGTCCCTGTTCTGGCCCTGGTCCCTGTCCTGGTCCCTGTCCTGGTCCCTGTCCTGGTCCCTGTCCTGGCCCTCACCCTCCTGGTCCTGGCCGTCGCCCGCGGCGGCGCGCAGCGCCCGATCCAGATGCGCGACCTTCGCCGCCACGGTGTCGAGCGCGTCCTGCAGCGCCGCGATGCGCCCGCGCAGCGCGCTCGCATGCGCGGCCAGCATCGCGCGGCGCGCGGGCAAGGTGGCGGGCCCCGCCGCGAACAGCGCGACGAAGGCCTTGATCTCGCGCACCCCGAGGCCGCTGTCGCGCAACGCGCGGACGAGCCCGATCCAGGCGTCGTCGTCCGGCCCGTAGATCCGGCGCCCCCCGGCGCGCCGGGCGCGGGGCAGCAGGCCCGCGCGCTCGTAATAGCGCAGCGCGTCCGGGCTCAGCCCCCAGCGCGCCGCCATCTCGCCGATCGTCCAGTCGCTTTGCGCGGTCATGGCTGCGACCTCCCGTTCCGACATCGCCCGCCGCTTCAAGCTTCGTCGAGCGCGCCGCCGTCAAGACGCCACGGGGCGGGGATCCAGCGATAGCCCGCCGCCGTTTTGACCACTTTGCCGAGGCCGGGAAAGGGCGCGTGGAAGGCGAACAGCCAGTCGCCGTCCGCCGCGGCCTGATCGAGCAGCCGGCGGCGGGTGCGGGCGGCGGTCTCCGGGTCATGGTCGAACGCCGTGCCCCAATGGGGATGGGCCAGATCGAAGGCCGGATGGTGGAACAGGTCGCCGACCAGCAGCAACGCGCGGTCGCCGCCGTCGAGGCGGAAGCCCAGATGGCCGGGCGCATGGCCGGGCAGCGGCAGCGTCCAAATCCCGGGGGCGACCAGCTCGGCGCGGGCGAGCCCGACCGGGATCAGCCGGTCGCCCGCGGCGCCGAGGCCGGCCCGCGCCGTCTCGACGAACCGCCGGCGGAGCGGCGCGTCGAGCGCCATGGCGCCGAAATCGGGCGCGTCGGACAGCCAAAGCCGCCGCTCGGCGTCGGCGATCACATGCGCGGCGTCGGGATGGCGCGGCGCGCCCGTCGCCGTGGTCAAGCCGCCCACATGGTCGGGATGCGCGTGGGTCAGAAGCACCCGGTCGATGCGGCGCCCGAGCGCCGCGAGCCGCGCGTCGAGCCGCCCCAGGTCCGGGCCGAGCGCGTCCCCCGCCCCGGCGTCGACCAGCGTCGCGCCGGCGGCGTCCTCGATCAGCAGAGCGGTGAAGTTCAGCCGATAGAGCGGCGGGGTCAGGCCGGCGCGACGCATCGCGGCGTGGGTCTCCGCGGCGCCCGCGCCGCGGGCGTAAGTCGGGTGGGCGGGCCAGGCCGCCTGCCCGTCGCTGAGCGCGGTCAGGCGCCAGCGTCCGAAGCGAAACCGAAAGAGGTCGGCGTTGCCCCGCTCGGGCGGCGCGTTGGCGGCGGTTGGATCGCCCGGGGCGGTCAGCGCCAGCCTCGGCGCGCCGCCAGCCGCGGCCGCCGCCGCGGCGAGCTGGCGGAGCAGGCGGCGCCGCAGGGGCCAGCGGGGACGGTCGCGGCGCGTTGGGACGTGGGGCATGTCGGCCTCCAAAATTGCAGGTCGACAGGGGCGGTACCGGTTGGAGCGCGCTCCAGGTCACGGCCGAACGGCGCCAGCCGGGGGCGGCCGAGCCGCGCCGGCGCGGTCGCGGCGCCCGCGCCCGACGTTCAGGCCGATCGAGGCCGCGCCGCGTCTCGCCCGCGCCGGCGGGGCTCGGCCGCCTCGAGCAGGCGGCCGATGGCGCGCCAGCAGATCTCGGCGTGGGTGTGGTGGATCATATGCCCGGCGTCGGGCGCCAGAGTGACCCTTGCGTGGGGCAAGGCCGCGGCGACCGGGTCCGCCTGTTCGGCGGCGGACAGGATGCGGTCGGCGGTCCCGTAGACCAGCTCGATCGGCGCGGACAGGCGCGGATAGTGGCCCACTTGCAGGCCGAGCGCGCCGTTGATGGTCGCGATGTCCTGCGCCAAGGCCGCGGCCGGGCCCTCCATCAGGCCGCCCGCGGCCATGTCGGTCTCGATATGCGCGACATAGCCGTCCGGGATCTCGGCCGGCGCAAAGCTCTCGGCCATCGCGTCGAGCGCGGCCTGGCGCGCGCCGGCGCCGCTCCAGGCGGTGCGGGCGGCGGCGCGCATGCGGCGGCCGTGCTGGATCGTCGAGGCCAGGCTCCAGGGCGCGATCGCGCCGGCCAGACTGGCGACGCCGACGACATTGTCCGGATCCTGCAGCGCCCAGGCCATGGCCACCGCGCCGCCCCAGCTGTGCCCGACCAGGACGACCCGCCCCACGCCGACCGATCGCGCCGCTTGCCGGAGCAGCCGGGCTTGGGTCGCCGGCAGCGCGCCGGCCAAGCGCGGTCGGCCCGATCCGCCGAAACCGGGCCGGTCGAAAGCGATCAAGCGCCGCTCCGTGGTCGCGCGCGGATGGTCCCAGAAGCCGAAGGTCCAGTCCCGATGGTCGAGCCCCGCGCCGTGAATGAACACGATCGCGAGCGTGTCGGGCGCGTCCGTCGCGCTGTCGTAGAGGCCGGCGCGCGCGACGCCCGTGATCGGCAGCCCCTCGGCTTCGGACGCCAGCGGCGCGATCGGCGGCGTCGGGCGGGAAGAGCCCCGGCGCGTTGAAATGCGGGGCGACGCGCGCGGAGCCGACGGCGCGGACGGGCCGGGCGCGGCGC
>CAZBIG010000350.1:0-3554 GCA_964491865.1 uncultured Neomegalonema sp.
GTTCGCCGCCGGGGACTTCTTGCGCGGCGCGAGCCTGGTGGTGTGGGCGATCCGCGACGGGCGCTAGGCGGCCGACTCCATCGAGCGTCATATCGACGGCGCGGCGTCGGCCTCGGTGGCGGCGGAATAACGGGGCGCGCGGATGGGAACGAGCTTTGATCGACGCCGCGCGGCGGCTTTGACGGCGGTCGCCTTGGTCGGCTGGGCGGTCGGGCCGGCGCGGGCTCAAGACCCGGGAACCGGCGCGAGAACCGGCGCGGCGACCGGCCAAGTGACCATGATCGTCGAAGGCGGCGCGGCCGGCCCCGGCGACCGCTCGGTGATGCCGCTCGACAACGGCGGCGACCCCGCGATCAAAGTGGCGCTGGCGGACATTCGCGCCGGCGCCGACGCCATGACAGCGACCCTGACCACCAACATCGGGGTGCTCTCCTTCGAAAGCGCCGCCCCGAGCGGCGTCGGAGACCGGCCCGAGGTCCGCTCCGCGACGTTCTACGACGCGGCCGGGGCCGCCTTCGCGCTCGGCGAGTCGCCGGCGCAGCTGACCATCGAGAGTTATGCGCCCGGTCGTCGGGTCGCCTTCGTGATCTCCGCGCCGGTGCGCGGCGACGCCGGCGCCCGACGCGTGACCGTGCAGGCCGTCGCGCCGATCCGCAGCGACTGATCTCGGACGCGACCCGACCAGCCGGCGTCGACGGGCCCGGCCGAACCGAAACGCGCGGAACGCCGCGCGGCGACAGAAACACGCGACGGACGACGCGCGCAGAACCGAACGCGCCGCGCCGCCGCCCCTTCCCAGGACAGGATCAGGCGATGACCAGACCCCTTTCCCCCGCCGGAGCGCCCGACGCCATCGGTCTTTACGATCCGGCCTTCGAACACGACGCCTGCGGCGTGGGGTTTGTCGCCGCGATCGACGGAAAACCCCGCCGCTCGGTCGTCGAGAAGGGGATCGAGGCCCTGAAGGCCATCTGGCACCGCGGCGCGGTCGACGCCGACGGCAAGACCGGCGACGGCGCGGGCATTCACGTCCAGATCCCCCAGGGCTTTTTCAAGGACCATATCGAGCGCACCGGCCACAGCCCGCGCGAGAGCGGCATGGCCGTCGGCATGGTGTTTCTGCCGCGGACCGATTTCGGCGCCCAAGAGACCTGCCGCGCCATTATGGAGAGCGAGATCTTGCGTCTCGGCTACGCGATCTACGGCTGGCGCCAAGTGCCCGTCGACGTGACGGTGCTCGGCGAGAAGGCGAACGCCACGCGCCCCGAGATCGAGCAGATCATGATCGCCAACACGCGCCTCGACCCGGCGGGCGCCCCGGTCGACGACGAAACCTTCGAGCGTGATTTGTATCTGATCCGCCGCCGCGTCGAAAAGGCGGTCGCCGCGGCCCAGGTGTCCGGCTTCTACGTCTGCTCGCTCAGCTGCCGCAGCGTCATCTACAAGGGCATGATGCTCGCCGAGCAGGTCGCGGAGTATTACCCCGACCTGAAAGACCCGCGGTTCGAGAGCGCGTTCGCGATCTACCATCAGCGCTATTCGACCAACACCTTCCCGCAATGGTGGTTGGCGCAGCCGTTCCGAATGCTCGCGCACAACGGCGAGATCAACACGCTGAAGGGCAATCTGAACTGGATGCGGAGCCACGAGATCCGCATGGCCGCTGGCGTGTTCGGCGAGCATCAAGAAGATCTGAAGCCGATCGTGGCCAACGGCTCGTCCGACAGCGCGGCGCTCGACGCGGTGTTCGAAGTGATGGTGCGCGCCGGGCGCAACGCGCCGATGGCCAAGACCATGCTGATCCCCGAAGCCTGGTCGAACACCGCCAGCCCGATGCCCGAAAACTGGCGGGCGATGTACGCCTATTCGAACGCGGTGATGGAGCCCTGGGACGGGCCGGCGGCGATTGCGGCGACCGATGGGCGCTGGGTGATCGGCGGCATGGACCGCAACGGTCTGCGGCCGATGCGCTATGTGGTGACGGGCGACGATCTGGTGATCGCGGGCTCCGAGGTCGGGATGGTGCCGACCGACGAAACCACGGTGCGCGAGAAGGGCCGTCTCGGCCCCGGCCAAATGCTGGCGATCGACCTGCGCGACGGCCGTCTGCTGCGCGACGCCGACGTGAAAAACGAACTCGCCGCCGAACGCCCCTACGCCGAATGGATCGGGAAAATCACCGATCTTGAAACCGCTGTGACGGGGGGCCGCGAAACGGCGTCGCTCGACGCGGAGGCTCTGCGCCGCGCCCAGCTCGCCGCGGGCCTGTCGGTCGAAGATCTCGAGGCGATCCTGCACCCCATGGTGTCCGACGCCAAAGAGGCGATCGGCTCGATGGGCGACGACACGCCGGTGGCGGTGCTGTCCGACCAGTACCGCCCGCTCAGCCACTTCTTCCGCCAGAACTTCAGCCAGGTCACCAATCCGCCGATCGATCCGCTGCGCGAGCGTCGGGTGATGAGCCTGAAGACGCGGTTCGGCAATCTGAAGAACGTGCTCGACGAAAGCTCGAGCCAAACCGAGATCCACACGCTCGACAGCCCGGTGGTCTCGAACGGGCGGTTGGCGCGGCTGAAGGCGGAGCTCGGCGACGGGTTGACCGAAATCGACTGCACCTTCCCGGCCGAGGGCGGCGACGGGGCGTTGCGGGCGGCGGTCTCGCGGCTGCGCGAAGAGGTCGAAGACGCCGTGCGCGCCGGGGTCGGCCACCTTTTGCTGACCGACGAGCATCAGAGCTCGGATCGCGCCGCGATCCCGATGATCCTGGCGGTCTCGGCGGCGCATTCCTGGCTGGTTCGCAAGGGGCTGCGCACCTTTTGCTCGTTGAACGTGCGCGCCGCCGAATGCCTCGACCCGCATTACTTCGCGGTCCTGATCGGCTGCGGGGCGACGACGGTGAACGCCTATCTGGCTCAGGAGAGCATCGCGGACCGGGTCAATCGCGGCCTCCTGAAGATGAGCGTGAAGGAGGCGGTCGGCCGCTACCGCAAAGCGATCGACGACGGTCTGCTCAAAATCATGTCCAAGATGGGCATCTCGGTGATCTCGTCCTATCGAGGCGGCTACAACTTCGAGGCGGTCGGCCTGAGCCGCGCCTTGGTCGCCGAGTACTTTCCGGGCATGCCGAGCCGCATTTCGGGCGTCGGGCTGGCCGGCATCCAGCAAAAAGCGCTGGATCTGCACGCCCGCGCCTTCCGTCACGACGTGATCGGGCTGCCGATCGGGGGCTTTTACAAGCAGCGCCGCACCGGAGAGGTGCATGCCTGGCAAAGCCATCTGATGCATACGATGCAGACCGCCTGCGGCACCGGATCCTACAAGCAGTTCAAGCGCTTCTCGGACGGGCTGCTGAAGCAGCCGCCGATCCACCTGCGCGACCTGCTCGACTTTAAGCGCGCCGAGACGCCGACCCCGATCGACCAGGTCGAGAGCATCACGTCGATCCGAAAGCGGTTCGTGACGCCGGGCATGTCGCTCGGCGCGCTCAGCCCCGAAGCGCACAAGGCGCTGAACGTCGCGATGAACCGCATCGGCGCAAAGTCGGACTCGGGCGA
>CAZBIG010000351.1:0-1222 GCA_964491865.1 uncultured Neomegalonema sp.
GCGGCAATTCGGGCGGCCCGTTGTTCAACCTGGCCGGCGAGGTTGTCGGCGTGAACACGGCGATCATCTCGCCCTCGGGCGGCTCGATCGGCATCGGCTTCTCGGTGCCCTCGAACCTCGCGCGGAACGTCATCGATCAACTGCGGCGCTTTGGCGAAACCCGGCGGGGCTGGCTCGGCGTGCGGATCCAGCAGGTCGACGACGCCATCGCCGAGAGCCTGGGCCTGGCCGGTCCGCGCGGCGCTCTGGTGGCGGGCGTGAACGACGAAGGCCCCGCCTCGGCGGCGGGCGTCGAGGCGGGCGACGTGATCCTGACCTTTGACGGCAAGCCGATCGACAGCATGCGCGACCTGCCGCGTCTCGTCGCCGAGACCGAGGTCGGCCGCACCGTTGACCTGGTCGTGTTCCGCAACGGCGAGGAGCGTTCTCTAGCCGTCGAAATCGCGCTGCTCGAAGAAGAAAACGGCGCGTCCGCGTCGGGCGACAGCTCAGGCTCAGGCGACGGCGGCGTCGTCGACCAGGGCGTGCTCGGCATGACCTTCAGCCCGCTCGACAACGCGACGCGCGCCCGGTTCGGGATCAAGAACGCCGACCGCGGCGTGGTGGTCGCCACGGTCGACCCCGCCAGCTCGGCGGCCGAGCGCGGCGTGCGGCCCGGCGACGTTTTGGTCGAGGTGTCGCAGGAGGAAGTCGCCACGCCCGAACAGGCCGTCGCGGCGATCGAAGCGGTGCGCGAGAAAAACCGGCGCTCGGTTTTGCTGATGCTCAACCGGGACGGTCAAATGCGGTTCATCGCGGTCGAGTTCGGCAACTAAGCGACCACGCCGGTGACGAAACGTCCGCCGCCCGCGTCGATGCGCGGGCGGCTTTTTTGTGCCGCGCGGCGCTTCTGCGCGCCACGTCAGCTGCGCCATGAAAGGAGCCGAAGATGACTGAGACCAAACCGCTAGAGCTGTACTTTTGGCCGACCCCGAACGGGTGGAAGATCACCATTTTTCTCGAGGAGGCGGGGCTCCCCTACAATGTGAATTATGTGAACATCGGCGCCGGCGAACAGTTCGCGCCGGAGTTTCTAAAGATCTCGCCGAACAACCGAATGCCGGCCTTGGTGGATCCGGAAGGGCCGGACGGCGCGCCGATCATGATCATCGAGTCCGGCGCGATTATGCAAAATAAAGGGCTGAAGGCCCGCAAATTATATAACGCCGACCCCCGCGGGCGC
>CAZBIG010000351.1:1232-3550 GCA_964491865.1 uncultured Neomegalonema sp.
GGAGCAGGCCGAAGCGTATGCCCGCAAGCTGCGCGCGATTCTGCAATATCTCGGGCTGAAGGCCGGCAAATTCTATCCGGCCGACCCGCGCGGGCGCGTCGAGGTCGACCAGTGGCTGTTTTGGCAGGTCGGCGGGGTCGGCCCGATGGCCGGGCAGGCGCATCACTTCTTGAACTACAGCCGAACCGACGTCTCCTACGCCAAACAGCGCTACACCGACGAGGTGAACCGGCTCTACGGGGTGCTGGACCACCGCCTGGCTGACCGAGATTATGTCGCCGGCGACTATTCGATCGCCGACATGGCGATTTGGCCCTGGGCGCAAGGCTGGTCGCGGCAGGGCCAGACCGAACAGGATCTGGCGGAGTTTCCCCATTTCAAGGCGTGGCTCGACCGGGTCGCCGCGCGCCCGGCCGTGATGCGCGGCAAGGCGGTCGGCGACGCGCATCGCAAATCAATGAACTTGAAAGACGACGACGCGCAGCATGCGATGCTGTTCGGCCAACGCGCGCGCAAAAGGTGACGCCGCATCGCCCCGGGATCGGCTCGGGATCGCCCCAGGATCGGCTCGGGGGACCGGCGCCGCGACGGCCTTGCTTGACAGTCGTTCCGGCCCGGAGTCTTGAGCGCGCATGATCGATCTGCGACCCGTCGGCTATGTCATCGGACTGATGGTCCTCAGCCTCGGCGGCTTTATGATGCTGCCGGCGCTGGTCGACGCGGTGGCGTTCAATCCGGACTGGCGGGCCTTTCTGGTCTCGGCCGTGTTGACCCTGCTGGTCGGCGGCGCGCTCACGCTCGGCTGCAGCACAGGCCCGCGCCGCGGCGGGCTGACGCTCGAGCAAGCTTTTTTGCTGACGGTCTTCGCTTGGGTCGCCTTGCCGGTGTTCGGGGCCTTGCCCTTTATGCTCGGCGACCCGGGCGTCAGCGCGGTCGATGCGATTTTCGAAGCGGTGAGCGGCGTCACCACCACGGGCGCCACCGTGATCACCGGGCTCGACGCCGCGCCGCCCGGCATTCTGTTGTGGCGCGCGCTGCTGCAGTGGATCGGCGGGATCGGGATCGTCGTGTTCGCGATGGTCTTCTTGCCCGCGCTCCAGGTCGGGGGCATGCAGCTGTTTCGTTCCGAGGCCTTCGAGACCTCGGGCAAGATCCTGCCGCGCGCGACCGAAATCGCGGTGTCGATCTTCTCGATTTACCTGGGTCTGACGGGGGCCTGCGCCCTGGCTTATGGTTTGGCCGGGCAAAGCGCCTTCGACGCCGTCTGTCACGCCATGACCACCATCGCCACGGGCGGCTTCGCCAATTACGATTCGTCTTTCGCCGCGCTGTCCGCCGCCTCGCAATACGCGGCCGTCGTGTTCATCCTGCTCTCGAGCCTGCCTTTCGTGCGGTACGTGCAGCTGGCGAAGGGCGACGCCCAGCCCTTCTTCTACGATCCGCAGATCCGGACTTTCCTCGCGATCACCGGCGTGCTGGTGGCGGTGTTGACGCTGGTGCGGCTCGGCATGCCCGGGACGACCGCCGAGCAGGGGTTTCGCGAGGCGCTGTTCAACGGCGTCTCGCTCATCAGCGGGACCGGCTACGCCAGCGCGGCTTATGACGGGTGGGGCGCGTTCGCCGTCTCGATGTTGTTCATCGCGGGACTGATCGGCGGGTGCGCGGGGTCGACCTGCTGCAGCGTTAAGGTGTTCCGCTATCAGGTGCTGGCGGCGATCGTCGGGGCGGAGCTGCGCCGCGTCCGCCGGCCGAACGGCGTGTTCACGCCGCGCTACGACGGACGCCCGCTGAAGCCCGACGTGGTCAGCTCGGTGCTCGCCTTTTTCTTTTTGTTCGCCGTGTCTTTGGCGGCGCTCACGGCGACGCTCACTTGGATCGGGCTCGATGCCGAGACGGCGCTCAGCGGCGCCGCGTCGGCGCTCGGCAATATCGGCCCCGGCATGGGCCCGATCATCGGCCCGACGGGCACCTATCAAACGCTGCCGGACTCGGCGAAGCTGGTGCTGGTGGTCGGCATGTTGCTCGGCCGGCTCGAGCTGTTGAGCGTGCTGGTGCTGTTCACGCCCAGCTTTTGGCGGCGTTGACCCGCCGGAGCGCCGCCCTTTCGCCCCGATGATTGCGAAATTCCCCTATCGATGCGGCCGCCGTTCAG
Source organism: uncultured Neomegalonema sp. (assembly GCA_964491865.1). Taxonomy (GTDB): domain Bacteria; phylum Pseudomonadota; class Alphaproteobacteria; order Rhodobacterales; family Rhodobacteraceae; genus JBCBRF01. The sequence goes on from CAZBIG010000351.1 coordinate 3,385, forward strand.
CGCGCGTGAACCTTTATCGATGATAACGAAGGTCGAGCACGGGCGTTTGACCGTCCGTCTCACCGAGACGGCGCACTTCTCTCCAGCAACCAGCCGCGCCGGTCAGACCGGAAGGGGGGGGGGGGGCGCCGCCGGGGCGCCCCGCCCTGGTTGCGGGCCCACCCAC